>NZ_JACJSW010000115.1:0-19743 GCF_014698375.1 Microcystis flos-aquae FACHB-1344
TGCGCTTCGTTTTTGAAGCAATTGTCAAACCGCCGACACCATCGGTCAAAGCAGGGAGGCATCGCAGCTGGGGTTGTCTCTTTCATCGCCGATTTTTCAACGTAAAGTGCTTACTCTTTAACGATTATACTCTATTATACTCTTGTTGATCGTTTAAGTCCCACTAAAGAAAAAAAAAAAATCAAGACTCTGATTGAAGGAAGTCTGACTAACTCCCAAACTATGATTAAGGGGATCGAAAAAATCGAAAAAGAGGTTAAAGCTGTCACACACACAACAGAAAAAGTGGCTAAAGAAGTCAGAACCCTGAAAACCAGTAGCCGTTTACTGGTAGGCGCAACCCAAAAAGTTCAACATCAACAAAAGCTAACGACTGCAACTCTAAATCAGCAACAACAACAGTTAAATCAACTTACTCCCCAAGAGAAGCCAACCCCAGGGATAGAAACTGAGAAGCGAGTCATTCCCCTACCCCAAAAAAGACAGACGGTGACTCACATCTACATCGATGGTAACAATTTCAGCAAAACGACCGAAACACTAGGGTTAGAAATTGACTGGAAAGCCTTAAAAATTGCTCTGGTGGAACCAGCAAAACAGACAGATACTTTTACTTTAAAGTATTATACTGGACTCCATGAGCATCTTTCTCCGAATCAAAAACAATGGCTTCATCACTTAAAACAACTTAACTACGAGGTAATCACCTTCCCTTTATCACAACGGGAAAACGGATGGAAAACTCTTGGCGATGATTTAGCGATGGGGTTGGATTTAATAGAGGCGGTTAAACCAGGCGACCGCGTTATCTTAGTAACTGGCGATGGAGATTTCATTCCCTTGATTGAGAGACTACAAGCACGCAACGTTGATGTCAATGTGGTTGGTGCTTCTGTAAACACTAATTCTCGCTTACAAGCATTACTACAACAGGACTTTATCCCCCTAGAATCTATCAGTGACCAGATTGTTAAACTTAAGAGACTAACCGCTTAAAAGTCACATCTTCCACCGCTTCTAAAGCTGGTCTTGAAATTAGTCTTGTCCCCGCCTTTGCGGGGATTCAAGGGTTAAATCAATTGTTGACAAATTTCATCTCGTAATTGGCTATAGAGATAATAGGGAGTATTTTCATCGCAACCGACATAAGGAGATGATTTTTGTCCAAGTAACTGATAAGTATGGACAGCAATATTGAGAACTTCCCCTAAAATATTGTTAGGATGACAAGCTTTATGGGGATTAGCTTTATATTTATCTTTGTCGTCAGTCCAATTTCGTTTGTCTTCTTGCAATTGATCAATCATCGTTTGTACTGATACTCCTCTGCCACTATGAATGAGCGCATTTCGATTATCAAACCAATAATCTAATTTTACCAAAGAGGCTAGAATCTGTTGCCATAATTCAAGGCGATCAGGATGATCAATTTCTATTAAGGTTTGAACAAAATTTCTCTTACTATAACGATTTCCTAATTTGTAGAAATCCCTCCTTTCAAAATCCTGTTCTAATTCCTGAAACTTATTATAAAATTCTTGAGATGCTTTGTTTCTGGCAAATGCCCAATCTTGATTTTGATTATTATTTCTCAAGTATTTTTGTCCGCGTAAGCCCATAATTAATTCATTTAAAGTGACTTCATAAAAAGAACTTAATCGGATTAGAAAGTTAGCGATTTCATCTAGTTCCCAATAAATCCGACATTGAGTATAAAGATTTAACCAAAAGTTATGCTCCATTTTATCATTATCTCTCACGGCATTTTTATCAAGGTTAAAACAGCTAACGGCAAAATCAAGTCTTGTGAGAATTTCTGTTAACTTTTCTTGCTCTTTTTGGGTGTCACTGGCTATTGCAGAAACTTGTTGTGCTAAATAAATCAAAGTTTCTTGCCAATCTTTAACAATCACTCTTGCTCCGTCAAAATCCCATCTTTTTTGTAACAGTAACTTAACGGTTTGATATTTTTGATTCCTTTGATAAAGCCAATAAGAAGTTAGTTGACATTCAGAGTTTTTGCCCTCTAAAAGTTGATTAAGGTCTAAAATGGGGTCAATGAACAGAATATTTTTAAAATCACTGGCAATTGCTTGAATTTTGAGTGCAGTTTTTTGGTGCAATGTTCCCCCTTTAACATTGACTAAAATAGTTGATTCTTGGGATAAATTTTCTTCTAAATAAATCTCATTCAACTGATTATAGTAGTATTCAAGAACTAAATCTTCAAGGTTAGGATTTTGCGGATCTAAATTAAGTTGTAGCTCTTTTTGAATTAATTCAAAAGCAGGATATTCCTGTTGTACCCACTGTTGAATAATCTGGAACAAATAAATGGTATCTTGAGGGTGTGAAGTCGGTTGATTGGTGACGAAAATATAGGCTTTATATGCTCCCATTGCTACTGCTTTTCGGATTACACTTCCAATTCGAGTCGGTCGAATAAGAGAATGCCATTTAGGGGACTCTTTTTGATAGCTTGATTGTAGAGCTTTGGTTAATTCACGAACTGGTTGTTTTTGGGGAGGAAATCCTAAATCTTGGTAAACTTGACTATTAGGAACATAGTTAAAACCTTGATACATATTGTCCCAAATAGTTCGACGCTCATTATCTAAGTCTTTGAGTTTTTTATTTAGATTAGGTTCATTCGAGAGAAAATCAATAGGAAGATAATAATTTTTGCTATCTACTGTTACTTTAATAGATAAGTCAGAAGTGCCAAGGTTCGCAAGAAGAATAGTCATATTTATTAACTGTAAATTAATGGCTAATGACGACGTTACCCTAAATTAAAGCTTATGAGAGTGTATTTGGTGCGAACACCGATATCTTCTCTGGGTTGAGTTAAGAAACTCCATATTGAAAAATTTCAGCAAGGGGTGGGAGTTCGCATGAAATGGTCATTATTTCTCGTTAGGGATTATTAAGCTTAATTCAGGACATTAGCCCACCGTCTATTATATCAGGGCAAGCCCATCTTAACAATCCTTGACAAAAGGGACTTTGTGGGGGTTGCTTACCCACGATTCAGGCATATTTGAGGAGAATTTGCCATCTCAATTGTTAAGCAAAAATCGACCCATTTGGTCAATTTGGTAACTATTCTGATTGGCTGGTATCGGCTGAAATGCCCATGCGGATCACAAAATTGGCCAATTGTCAATAGCTTTTGAGATGCTCTCACCCTGTACATAAGACAATTCCAGACATCTTAAACATTATTCTCAATCATCCTTTATTGCAATTGAGGAGAGACTATAAAGAACAGTTTATTAACACCGATCAATACTATATCTATTCTGCGGTTAAAACACAGGTGATTGCTATTTTACTGAGCGATCTTAAATGGCTAGAAAATGTACGGCGATAGAACGTACTTATATGATAGGATTGACTCGGATAGATATACTTTAATTCTTTATTCTTCTGCTGTGGAGGTTTAGATGAGTCCAGAACGAGTCACAGATTCAACCAGAATATGGGAGCATCTCATTTATGCAAGTAAGTAATTATACTTGTCCCTAAAACTTGCTTCTGGTAAGGCTTTCAAAATAGCTTGACATAAAGCTTAATTTAGGAGTTACAGATGCTCCCTAGAATATCAACTTCCTGAATCAGAAAAGGGAGCGATTAGACAAACTGAACTTACCTATAGTAACGAATCAATCAATTCTTTGACTCAAATTGAACAATTACACCGTTATTTTACGGCCTTTCAAACTAATGATGAAAAAACCTGTAATTTGTCACTTTTTGATTGGACTTCCTGCAAGCGGTAAATCAACGTTTGCTCAAGTTTTGGCAGAAGAAATTAATGCTGTCGTGGTTTCCACCGATGAAATTCGGGCGCAACTTTATGGAGATGCTGCAAATCAAGGAATTTGGGCGGATATTGAGGTAGAAGTCTTAGATCAAATTAAAACCGCCGTTGAAAAAGATCAACCTGTCATTTATGATGCCACTAATGTCATGCGCCCGTGGCGACTTGATTTTCTTTATAAAACGGTTAATTTATTTAATATTCAATGGATAGGATGGCATCTACAGACTTCTGTGGAAAAATGTAAACAAAGAAATCAACAACGCTATCGCCAAGTTCCTGACGAAGTAATTGATAAGATGAATGCTAATTTACAAGAAAATCCACCAGAGTCTAACGAAGGACTGTTAAAAATCTATCCTGTTCCTGTTAAAGACAATAACTTTGATCTTGACGAAATTTGTACAATTCTCACAGGATTCAAGCGTCTTTTAGCTAATATAGCTAACTTGAATAAGAATAAAGTTTTTCACCCATATTCTCGTTTATTAGACTTTGAACGATTAATGCACTTGATTTCCGTCATTATTAACTATCCAGGGATTGGGAATTTAGCGGAAACTGAACCAGAAAACCTGAAAGAAATTTTAGAAGTCGAAGAATTACCTCAGTTTAGCACTTCAATTGAGGAAATTTGTGCAGTAATTACTAAAAAGTATCATGCTATTTATGCCCATCCTGAAACAATAGAAAAAGACTTATATTGGTTAGAAAAAAATGGGATTTTAGCCAGAGGAGATATAGCGGCTAATTTAATTGAGATAGAGTCGATTGATTATCCTTATTTAATTAGTCATCGTTACAATGATTTAGAAAAATTTCAACGGTTAATAAAAACGATTCGTTTTATTGTTCATCATCCTTTTTTATGCGAAGAAAATGGAAAACCTTCGGTGACAACAGAAACAGGTTTTAGGCAAACTAGCATTGTTAAAGCGATGTATAACTATAGCTTATTTTCTGGCAAGATTGATATTGAGAATGAATATCAAAGAAGTCCTCTAGAAAATAACTTTCGAGAAGATATTTGTCATTGTATTAAACCTTATCAACTTTTACCTAATTTTGCTATGAAGAAAGGCTACTTTGCAGGAACAGGTATTTTATCTCAATATGAGTTAAATAAGCTCTATCAATCTCTCCGATCCCATTCAGTAGAGAAATATTTTAAAGATCCTCTTGCTGCCGAAATTTATGATATATTTAAACAACGATTAGAGAATTCCAAACTTTTAGAAGGAGAAGCCCCTTATTCTACTCGCTTAATTGGCACAAAATCTATTGTTGATGTGGAGAAATATCAACAACAATTTGAACAGTTAGAAGAAGCGATAAAAAAAGGAGAGTTTTTGAAGTTTAGTCATGTTCAAGGAACAGCCAACTGGTCAGATCAACAACCACAAACCTTTACCGCTTACCCTTTACAAATTGTTTTTCATAATATTGCATGGTATTTAGGGTATGAAATAGGTGAAGGAGACAAAAAAGGTTTATTTGCTTTCGCAAGAATTGATAGAATCCGATTTCAACAAGTAAATACTCAGAGAGATATAAATGAGCAAAAGAAAGCGTTAGATAAGCTCCATAAACTTTATGATGCAAGTGCAGGAATTTATTTAGGCGATGATGTTGCAAAACAGCGTCAGTATTTAGATTCCCAACAAGGAAAGAAATTAAATGTTACTGTCATTCTCTACGCCACAGAACTTGCGTTTAAATTTATTTGTGAAGGAAATCAAAGATTTCAGAAAATAGAAATGTCTTCACCTGATTGGTTAAAAGGAACGAGTTATGAACGCAAAGCGCTCGCTACGCGAGATCGTGGAATTTTTAAGTTAGACCAAAATATTCCTCCCTATCAATATACTATTAAAGTTACTGTACCCGAATGGTCTTTAATGGACATTGATCTCATTCGTTGGATTTCGGGTTGGGGAAAAGAAGTTAAGGTGATTGAACCTCAATCATTAGTTGACAGAATTTATAGTATTGGAGAGGGAATTACTAATATTTATCAAGATATTGAACTGATTTGTTGTGACTTAGAAAAAGTCAATGACTTAGTTAAAAATAAGGAGGGAAGCAACTATCGATTTATTTCAATTAAAACCCCTAATGGCAATGCTGAACCTCAATCTGTTCAATCTGAACTTAACATGAATCCTGGGCATATTCACCCCTTTATAATAAATGATATAACTCAATTCAATGAGGAAGATATTAAAAAAACAGTGGCTTTCATCAAAAAAAAGAAAAAAGCTTCAAAAATAGTGGATGGTTTGCGGTTTTTGATCTACTCCCATTCAGGAATTAACCTTGCTAGTGAAGTGGCGATCGCTATCTATAGAGAGTTAAAGCAAGATACTGAATTAACTAACTTAAGAATATCATTGAATTATCTTTAAATCACCGTCAATAGATAAAGATTTAACAGTGTTAAATCCCTACAAAGGTTAATAAATTCCTAATTGTAGGAACATAATATCATTATGTTTTAATATTACTGTGCTGAAACGATAAAAAAATTGATGGTGGGCAATCATTTAGGCTATACCATGCAGAATTAATAGAAAAAAGGGATTGCCAATCAAGAAAACTGTGCAATCCCTTAATTGATTTTAAAGCCAAAATTAGACTTTATTTTTTGCAACTGTTTTAGTTCAGCTATTGACCAAATTATTTATTGTTGTAGTGGCATTATTTTGCTGGAGAATGACTGGTTTTGGCTGTTTATTAACCATTTGTTGTTGGCGAAGTTTTTTAGTTTTTGTGGCTTTTTGGCGCGGGTTAGAATAGAGGGGATAAAAACGCTTGGCGGTTGAGCTTTGAGGACGTTCAAGAGCTTTTGACTTTGACTTCATTCAAAGGCATCAGCAACATAATCTTCCACAGAGTCATAGACATCAGAAACATAATCTTCAACAGAGTCATAGTAGGATTCCACAGAGGTAGAAAAGGCTTCTCCACCGTTTTGCCAGATTCCCCCACTATCGTTATAAAAATGGTTCCATAGTTCTGAACTATCGCCCTTATGTCCATCGTATTCATTGGCGGTTCCTCTCATTCCTGCGTATTGATGATTTTCGTCGATTAGATTACCTGAATCATCGTAGAAACACTCTTGTTGTGGACTTTCAGGCGAAGGGTCTTTATTTTCTAAGTATCCCTCCATTCCCCCGTGAAATGCGTATTTGCCAAAGGTATTGTCATAAGAACTCCATATATCTTTATCTTGTAGTTCTGGACTATCTATTGTGCTGGGACAAGAAGTATTAGTCTCGCCGTTAGTAGATGTGTTTTGGTCAGCCATATTACTATTTCCTTTTTTTGAGATGATTGATTACTGCCAAGAGCCTGGAATATCAGGTCGATTTCTATGTCGCTCAATGTTGACTTGCTGTTGAAGAATTTCATGCAGCTTCAAGGCATCTGTAAGCGAAATTGCCTGAATAACCACGAGTTTGTTATTTCTATCTGTAGAGTAAATGTAAAGATTTGCTATTCCAAATAAACGATAAAGAAATGGCTTTAAAATGCGTAAATCTGTCACACGAAATAGCCAAACTTCGTCAATTTCTTGGTTAAAAAGTCCCGTAATAATCCTAAACCGTTGAGTTGTGAACATATATTCGGTTCGTTGTAGAGTTAGGTACTGCCAGGCTATAGAAAAAAGAGGAATTATGAAAATTATTCCACGGAGGTTTTTCCAACTTAAAAATACTGACCAAGCTTTAGGTTTCAAGGCTACGATTGGTTTTTCCGGACGAGGAGCATAGCTCGCTCCAAAAGGGGATTCATTCAATTTCATGGTGAGCAGCTCCATTTCTATATTGAAAATCTTCTACTTTTGATTCGCCGTACACAGTAACGATGGAAAACTTGGTTAATTCAAGGCTAAATTTTTTAACCTGTTCCTGCAATTCTTTCAGTCTTTTTTCTAAATCTTGCATTAGCTCTTTTATTCCCATTTCATTCAGTATTTCTTCCATCATATTGCTATCAGCTAATGAACCTGACCAATATGATGATTTTCTTAGTACTGACTTGAATTCCCATTCTAAGTCATTTAATCTGCTGATGAATTTTTCATGATTTCTGACTTGAGATTCAGCAAATTTTAAGTCTTCTTTAACTGTATTTATTGCCAAGAAATAGGAGGGATTTGGAGCGTTAATAGCTCGAGGATAACTGTGTAGAGATTCTGCTTGTTTCCGAATTTCTTCAAGCTTTTTATCTCTCTCTGATAAACAGTTTTCAAAAGACCGTCGGTGGTCTTCCTGAATTAATTTTATGGATTTATGGAGAGAGCGGCAAGCGACTCTTTGCTGAAGGATTTCAACCATTTTAGATGGTGACAGACTTGCATCTGAGACATAAATACTCGTCAGTTCGTTTAAATCCTGAGAACTCATCTCGTTAATATTTATCAATCTAATATTCATTTTAGACGTCCTCATAATACTGTTGATATTTTTTTCTAAGTTGTGTAAGCGCTTTTGGGTAAACAATAAGACGTCCTTTGAGGATTCCCGTTGCTAAGTTCAATAATCCTGCTAGAATAGGAGCAATAGACATGAACCAGGGCAAATCCTCTCGTTCTAGTAATAAATAAGCACTCACAATAAACTCGGTGATTAGGTAAATGAGACAGCCAAGGCGGTTAATAATTGAGATGATTGATGTTTCTAAGAAAGGTGCTTCAAAAAGTTGAAACAGATAGATGTATGTTTCCAGTCTCATCGTCCCAAATCGAGTTTGACTCAGTCTTTCTCTCTGAATATTAATCCAATTTAAGGTAGATCTCGCAAATCCTTTGAGGCGTTCACGCATATACTCCTCGCTAACTTTGGTGTCGAAAAGAATACAGGCTATCAAGGAAACTGGAACGGCAAACAATATTTTTATATCGTCCCAATCCCCCGGCACTAAAACCATAGCCGTGTTAAAGTTTAAGAAGGCGATGATGCTCGTGACCAACAAAGAACAGAAATTAAAAAAAGAGAAAGTATCTCTAGGCATAAAACTCCTTTAGTATAATTCACAAATTTTAATAATCTGAAAGCGGCAGAACTCGGCTGCGGCAACTCTCCTCTGTGCGATCGCATAGCAAGGAAAGCGTTGTAACAGGTCTTCCTGATCTTGGGGATGAAGGTCCTCAGCAATTAGCCGATTGAATTCCTTTGATTGATTGATATTGACTCTTGCTTCCGACTCTGGCCACGGGTTAGATTCTGATTCTCGTTCGGTGTGGCCACTGGCATTAGATACATGGGGACTATTCCAACCGTTGCCCTCAAAGTGAGGGAAACTATCTGATTTTTTCATAATTTTGCCTCAGCTTTTCTTCTAGTTTCTTGGATAGCGTTCTTAATAACAAATTCCACGTCAGTATGAGCATATGTAACTGGGAGACCTTCCAAAGCAGTTTCTAGCTCTAAGCGAAATGATTCGCCGCCGTTGTTTGTAGCATTCAAAATGACTACAGAGCCACCTTTTTCAATGACATTTTTAACGGTAGTTCTCCAATCTTGAGGGCAAGGTGATTCCCGCTCGTTGGTCTCTATAAGGACTAACAATACACCAGGTTTTTTTGATGACTGAAAAATTTTATGGGCTGTGCGAACAGCTGGACAGGCCAAAGTTCCCTGTTTTTGGGTGGTTCTTACGGCTCCACACTGTTTTTTCGCATCAGTTGGATTGGTGGGCGTAAGATTTTCAAAAAAGTCCTGCTCGCCATTGACTTGAATAACTTTCAATTCATCACCACGCGAAATGGATTCTGTTATACCCTTACAGGCTTTCTTGGTTGTCGTCTTAAACTCTTCGTTATTTTGTCCGCTTATAGAGGTATCTTTTAAGAGAACAAGAGCGATCGGATTCTTTTGTGAACAAGATGGCAAAACGATAAGTATGGAGACAGTCATAAATCGAAGGAACGATCGTTTCAGACTATTTTTCATAAAATTACACGGTAGTACACTTTTCAGACTCAGGGAACTCTATCTTCCCCTGCGTCTTGATTTCGATTCTAGAACCTATCTGAAGAAAAATCGGAGTGCTGATGCGAACACCGAAAGGATGATGAGAGATCAACCCTGAGCAACAAATAGAGAGCTACCAGAGTCTGCTGCTATTAAGGTAAAGCAACTAAAATATCGGGAGCATCTCATTTATGCAAGTGAGTAATTATACTTGTCCTAACACTGTTTTCTAGCAAGGCTTTCAAAATAGCTTGACGTAAAGATTTAAGGGTTATAAAGGTGAGATGGTACTAGGGCAATGATCGCATAGGCATTAGCGTGGAACAAATTCTATTGTTTTATGCCGATGGAATGGGGGGTTTCTCAACATTTTTCGCGGGTTAGACACAATGCCTGAAAATCTAGAGTTTTCGTTGAGGTGCGTCGATGCTTTGCCCAGCAAGGCTTTGAGCCTTATGACTGAGGTAACTATTGAGAATCATTATTAATAATGTCTATGCTTTTCAATATCCCACGAAAAATTGCTGTACAATCCTTATACAGCCTAGTTTTGCCAAGCTAGTCTTTTAACTTCTTAGCAAGTTTAATTAATGGAAACGAAGAGGTATCGTTACAAGATAGAGTTGTGAATCCCTTTTAACTTCTTAGCAAGTTTAATTAATGGAAACACCCCATCAATTGTATGAGGCTCAGCGCCGAGCCATTCTTTTAACTTCTTAGCAAGTTTAATTAATGGAAACTTTGCAAAGGTAGATGCATTCTTTCCGCAAGGCCTCCAGAGACTTTTAACTTCTTAGCAAGTTTAATTAATGGAAACCCAAGAGCTTCATCGCTCAGCAAATCGACCATGACACTTTTAACTTCTTAGCAAGTTTAATTAATGGAAACTCTGCAGTGAATAACAAGGCTGCAGAACAAGAACGAATCATACTTTTAACTTCTTAGCAAGTTTAATTAATGGAAACAATCGGAGGCGGAGCGACCATTGGTCATCATCCCCTTTTAACTTCTTAGCAAGTTTAATTAATGGAAACGAACTCCCTCAGGACTTGTTGCTCTGAGGGATCCACTTTTAACTTCTTAGCAAGTTTAATTAATGGAAACTACTAAGAGGCCATACAATATGCCAACGATCCAGAGGAGGCCTTTTAACTTCTTAGCAAGTTTAATTAATGGAAACATTGTCGCAGCAGTATTTAAAGTTGGTGCATCCAACTCTTCTTTTAACTTCTTAGCAAGTTTAATTAATGGAAACATTTAAAGTTGGTGCATCCAACTCTTTTTGTGCAACTTTTAACTTCTTAGCAAGTTTAATTAATGGAAACGCCAAGATTTGCTCCTGGGGAAGTTTTACAGTGGTCTTTTAACTTCTTAGCAAGTTTAATTAATGGAAACGGCTACATTCCGCTGGGCAGTGTAGCCTCGGGGAATCTTTTAACTTCTTAGCAAGTTTAATTAATGGAAACAAAGAATTTTCGTTCATTGAATTTTTTACTGAGACTTTTAACTTCTTAGCAAGTTTAATTAATGGAAACCCTTTCTCCCCGTTTTTTTCTAGATCGTCGAGTACTGAACCTACTTTTAACTTCTTAGCAAGTTTAATTAATGGAAACACATAAGGCCAAGAATGCATCAATCTGTGATGCGTTTCTTTTAACTTCTTAGCAAGTTTAATTAATGGAAACGAACGTTGTACTGTTGCTCTCGCACTTCTTGACGATGCTTTTAACTTCTTAGCAAGTTTAATTAATGGAAACCCGCCCAGTTGTGCCAACGCAGCCCGTTAGGGCGACGGTACTTTTAACTTCTTAGCAAGTTTAATTAATGGAAACGTTTGCACGGATTGAAAGGCAAAATTTACCGATGCGGTAAATTGGTTTGCTGTTCTTTTAACTTCTTAGCAAGTTTAATTAATGGAAACCTTGGAAACTATTTCCGGTTTCGGATGTTGCCTTACTTTTAACTTCTTAGCAAGTTTAATTAATGGAAACAATTTCGTAACCAGCGATGTCTAAGACTGTAAACATAGTACTTTTAACTTCTTAGCAAGTTTAATTAATGGAAACCATCCAACGGAGTAGGGGCAATTCATGAATTGCCCCTACTGCTTTTAACTTCTTAGCAAGTTTAATTAATGGAAACAAAAGGCCCCCCCACCAAAATCCAGAGATTCCATCGACTTTTAACTTCTTAGCAAGTTTAATTAATGGAAACAAAAGGCCCCCCCACCAAAATCCAGAGATTCCATCGACTTTTAACTTCTTAGCAAGTTTAATTTTTAAAAAATCTCTGAGTTGGTTGGTATCGGGCTAGTTCACTGAATTTGCATAGGATTTAATGAGTTTAATTGTTGAATAAATGTAGCGCGATCACGCTGGTTAACTCCAAAAATTGTTACTGTTTGATAAGGTTCCTGTTGTGGGGGAAAATTAGATTTAATTAACACATAAGAAGGTGTAGAAGCAGTTTCTCCTCGTTGGCTGATTCGTCCGCCAACATTAGCATTTCCATTTCCTTTTTGATTGACACCTTTAAAGCCACTACTATAAAGGAAATCCAGCCCTTCTCCCCGTACTTCTGACCTTAATCCTTCGTTTTGCCAATTCTTGACAGTTCTAGGATATTTTAAACTAGGACAAGAAATTAAATAAATTTGAGCCTGACTATTCAAAACGTCTTGAGAGCGATTGCCAGGATTTCCGGGAGGACAATTAGCAGGATTTCCTATGGCAGACTGTAGGGCAAGCAAAGAATCTCTTACCTCTCTAAGAAACTGCTGCCATCGTTCTTGATTACAAGGTAGTTTTTTAGTGTCAACTTCCCAATGGCATCCCCTTAATCCTAGTGGATTATTCCAATGCAACGATCGTCTCGATCCTCTCCCAATTCCTGCTAAATGAGAAGATAATTGCAATAGCTTTTCTGCTAAGTTGAGAGCATCCTGATTTTTAGCTTCTAGTAGAATATTACCTTCACAAAAATAAGGACGATTGCGATCACCTTCTTCCTCTTCCCAATCTACAGAAATACGAATTAGTCCTTCTTGAGCTTGCGGTTCAATAGTACCAAATAACCTACCTTCTAAATCTTTACATTGCTGCGGTGAATAAATACTTAATCCTACTGCACGAAACCAATAACGCAGCATCCCTCGCACTGCTACGGGACGAAATTCATTATTTCCCTGATATTGATTATCTTTAGCGGGAGGGTTTGCGCCATATATCCCTTGCGTCCATAATTTAAAAGCATGGGAAGAGTGATGAGACAAACTAGAAGCAACAGATGTTCTACCATACCCCGCACTAACCCGCGAACCAATTCCTGCTGATAAAGCTAGTTGTAACCAATCTTTGACTTTGCTGACATCTTCTAATTTACCTCTGCTGGTACGAGTCAACCCAATTAAAATCTCAGGTTCTTCCATTGACAACAAATAATGGGGGACAGGTTGATAGCATACTCGGTTATTTTCCCAACTCCATTGAGGATTAGCGATATCTACAGTCAAACAAGGTGCAGTGGGAAAAGCATCAAGAAATTGAACGCAACCGATACCATCCTCTAGTGTCCCCAAAAGTCGATTTACCTCAGCTTCTGGTTTATGTTGTCTTGCCCAAGCTCTTACTACACCTTTTAAACTACTAGAAGGGATATAAGGTACACCATAGACTGGATGAAATACAGGAAGAAGTAACTCCTGAAAACCGCGCATTCCCCCTACACGCAGCCTCCAGATGAATTCAACAGTCAGAGTTTCATCAGCTAATCGTTTAGTTTTCTCAGTTAATTGTTGGTATAAAGACTGACAAGTTTTATCCGCCGCCGCCGCTTCTATTAGAACTGGTTTAGCTGTGTCATTATTATTAAATAATCGATGATTCAGTGCTTGTAGAGGACTGGTTAATTTCCGACTGGTTGGATTATTTGTTCTTGCTGTCGATCTTGTCATTGCAGTAATGGAGGAAGGGGCTAACTGTCCAACTTTGAAATTAATCTTTTGATTTTTCCAGTGTGGCGGAAACTTGGCTTGTAATTTCTGCCATTTAGCACTTGCTTTTTTTTTCGCTTCTTCGTCAGAAAAATAAATAGTTATTTCTGTACCTATTTCTAACTGACTATCTTTATACAAGTCATAAAGAGGATTTTTATCTTTTTGGAGTTTTTCCAAAAATTTCTGCCATTCTTGTTGTGCCGTCATGATTGTTCTGCCTCTCCTAAGACTGCTGGCGACCAAAAAGACCACTCTTTTGCTAATTTAATTGCCAAGTGATTGAGGGCGGTATATTTTCTTAAAGGCATATGAATTAATGTGCCTTGATCATTAACATCAAAATCTGCCCCGCTAAACTCTTTGAGCTTAGTAAGAAATTTTTGATAAACTTTCCCTTTATAGCGTGTATCTTCAGCAGTTCCACCGAGAAATTTTTGCATATCTCCACTAAGTCGATGCAGTCCCCAAGTAGATATATAAGTGCTTAATCCTTGAACTAATCCACTAGCTTTTTTGTGGTAAGTTACTGCTAACTCACTTTTTATTTCAACTAAAGCGTTATGTGCTTGTTTGCTAAATTGACGCGAATCTAATTTCATTTTTGACTTCCTGTAGTAGTTTCAGTAGTTTCAATTGTTTTTAGATCGCACCAACCGCGACCTAATCCTTCTAGACCTCCAAATTGTAGTTTATTTTTAAGTAATTCGCTAGTTTTTGCTCGAATATTCTGAGTATTTTCGGTTTGTTTGACAGGTTTCATTCCCCAAGGAAAGAAAAGTACAGTTTCAGGGGGAATGGCTTCTTCCGAGCGAAAAGAACCACCTTTAACAGTTTTTTCGCCTTCATTAAGAGCAACGCGCACTTCTCGCTGCAATCCCGTTTCTACCAAAGCAATACAGTCTTCATCATCCACAATGACTAGCTTTTTCAGAAGCTGATTAATCATCCCATTAGCATTAGTAAGATTTTGAAGAGATTGTGAGAGGCTATTAGAATCATTAGTATTTAGTTGCCCTAGGGCATTTTGTTGCAGAATTGCAGTTTGCAAGTAAAGGGGTTCGGGTGTAAAGCTAACTAAAGCTGGTATTGCTTCTGTAATTTGCTCTCGACAGTTTTGAATTAATTGAGTTAAAGGGGAATTTTTCAACCAACGATTCCAACGTTCTAGCCAGAGAGGACAGGTAATCCAGACTAAGTGATGACTTAAGGATGCGATCGGAAAAAACAGGAGAGTTGCCTCAGCAAACCAAACTTCTCCTTCTGTGGGTTGTTGTCCATCTTTGATTTTTTGACCGAAAAACTGAGAGACTTCTTTTGCTAATGCTTTTTCTTCTTCACTTTGAGGATTGCTCGGTTCTAAGGCAGAGCGAATTTTACCTCTCAAGGAGGAAGCAGGAAGATAGGGAAACTCGGTATGGACTTCGCGGGCGATTCCCATTAAATTGCCCTCATCAGCACTTCCGCCCGTGTGTAAAGGGGTCAGCAGATATAGGTATGTTAAATAACTATTCATAATGGTGTATTACCCCATAATAATTTACCATAGTTGAGTTTTTGAAAACTGGTTAACCAATTCCCCGTCGATTCAGGTTTAGGTAAGAGTGCCTCAGTTTCAGATGGAATCTGGTTAAAGATATAGACAGTCCCAGGTGGAACAAAGGCTCGTTGTGGCAATAAAGCAAATTCCTCATCTCCTTTTGCTTCTGAGTTAGGGGATGATGATCCCGAAGAAATCTGCGAAGCGGTGCGCTCCTGATTCTCTTTCCCACAGGAAATAACTAACTTGCGCCTAATTTGAGAAACACCACCCCACAATAAAGGACGATCGCTGACACATCCTGCTAAGATGGGTTGCCAATCACAGGGATAAACGCCATAAACGGCTTCCTCCTTAACCGCTAGTCCGGGGGTGAGTAAATAAGCAAAATCACCTGTTGTATTGGTCTTAGGATTAAGTAGTGTTTGATCAGCATCGGACAAAGTAAATGGGATGACAATCGCCCGATGTCCTTCTCCTCCCAACCGGACTACTGTTTCCCGTAACTTTATACTAATTCCCGCTACTAATCGCCAACCTGGTTTAAGACGAATCGCTACTTCAGTAAAATAGCCATCTTCATCTTTTACTTGTCGCTTATCCGCTTGCATTTGAATATGAGGCATAATCTGCACATTCCAAGGATCATCCTGAAATTGTGTAGTATCTTTAAGTTCTTTTCCTTGTAGATATTCGCTTAAAGCTTCTGCTGTAATCCAAGGATAGGGACGACAGAAAAATTCTCTTCTGTTCTCTTCTTCAACTAGCTCTCTAAAAGGAGCTACCATTGGAGCTAATCCCGCCTCGTCGAACAACAAATGTTCCCAAGCTTTATCTGTTCGATCAACAGGTTGAAGACGTAAAGTTCGATGCCAATACGAAGCTGTATCGTCTAAATTATCTTCTTCTCTTTCCTCTTCTTTTGTTTCCTCATCTTTTGGCTGACTCTTTTTGCTCCAACTCACTGCAACTAAATCCTTAGGAGTGGGGAAACATAATCTATTTTGGGGACATAAGAGAAATGGCCCCATAAAATCTAAATCTTTGACATCTTTGGATAAAGTCGAGCGCAATGCTTGAAAAACTGTACTGGGAAACGGGGGAAATAGTCCTTTTGCCCAAGCACTCTCCCCTGGACTAAAAGGTTTAGCTTCCCGAAATAACAATACATCTAAAGGAGCGATCTCATACCAATACATTTGCTGTTCACCCATAGTTTATTACTCAGTTTCTCCCCATTTCATTTGTTGCATCCTTTTGTTATTCCAGAAAGCACTAAACCGCAAAAGATTAGCTAAATCCTTTTCGGTCGTGCCTAAAGGGACTTCTTTTTCAGTTTTATTTTTATTTACTTGATTATAGGTTTGATAAGCCCAGTTTTCCCACTGATCCAACCAATTTAGCAAGTTTTCTTGAATATGAGACTCTAGTGTTTGATCTCGACGGTTGATGATCACTTGTGCAGCTTTTCTCAATAGGCGATCGCTTTCAGTAACACAAACATGACGGGGTAATTCTTCGGCTAATCGATAGAACAACGCACTTAAATCTTGCTGATCATACTGCATAAAATTCCACCATAAGTCTAATAACTCCCCTTTCATCAAGGCTTCTAAAGTGTTACCCGAACCATAAATCACCCGAAAACAGAGTCCATCTTTTCCATATAACTTTTTAGCACGGTCTTTTTCAGCCGTCCACAGGCTTTCTAATACGGTAGGAAGAGGTACACTTTTATGAGCGATAACAATGCCTAGACTCATGGTTGCCCCATCTCCCATCGTAAAATAGGGACGTTGTTGTAATCCTTGCAGAGATTGTTTAGGAGTCCAGTACCCCCCCTCTGTGCTGAATTCTCTTTCTGGATCTGGGTCAGCACACCAGGCAGCACGAAGTGATCGCAAATATCCCGGTAAATCTGCTAGAGGTAACACTGCCATCACATCATCACCGCCACTATAGACGACTTTACCACAATAACGTTCTTCCGTAAGGTAGGGTACTAAGCGATTAGAAAAGTCTAATAAGGCGCGATTTAACCCGACATGGGTTGCTGGCCCCATGCGTTTTTGCGTTGCTAGTAAATCTGGGTAATCTTGATGATTTTTGACATTTTCTGCGATCGCATCTGTGATTAAATACTCTTTGTATTTCTTTAATTTTGACCCAGAGACATATTTCCCCATCCCATCCCCATCACCGAGGACAATTACCCACCAATCGGCTGGACTTCCTTCGCCAAATTTTGCTTTTTTATGCGCTTCTTCAACTAAACTTCTTAATGTTGCTGTTTCTTGAGCGTTACAATTCATGTCATCAGCTAACCATTTACTGGAAAACATGACTCCATTAAAATTCTGTCCATTCCTATTTTCTGGATTAATTTGCCGATCAACTTTTGGTATCTGATAAGGACGACCACGAGTACGGGAGGCAAAAGTGTCTGCTTTGTTAGGTAATTGTTGGTTAATAAGTGTGTTAAGACAATTCCAATAGTTGCGTGTTTTTTGTCCTCCTTTTTTAAAATCTTCGTAAGCAAATCTTGCAGCAGCAATAGAACTTAAATTGGGAAACCGAATTAAATTATCATAGTTAGTATCATCTTCTTGCCCTAGATTAATTCCCAAAGATTCAGCAACTCCCCCATATCGCCAAGCCATGCGTTTTGTTAATTCGATCGCATTCAATTTTTCTGAGCCATTAAATAACCCTGGATAAACTTCAGCCATTAATCGCCAAAATAGACGCATTGATCGAGCCGAAAGTCCACCTCCATTTTTAAACTGCCCGTGATAATGTAATTGGGGATGGACTGCGCTAAACTGACCCGATAAAGTGGAACGTTCCCCAGGTGCTGTAGGAATTGCCCAAGTGCGAGTATTTTTTACGGCTTGAATAGACTGTCCCAAACGAGCTTGTAATGCCCCCCACCAAGTACCAGTATTTATCTGTTCGTAAAGGTTTTGTTCGGCTGTTGTAGGTAGAGATTCAGCTAAATGAGGAGGGGCGATCGCATTTTGCGATTGTTTCCATTGCTGATAATTTTCCTCTGTGGGATTAATAGTTAATGGCTGCTCTGGATTGCCTAAAGGCATTGCAGTCCAGTAAGTTTCCCAAGTTTTCTCTATTTGTGCTTCCCAGAGTTTATTCCACTCCCAACAACTACCATGATGTCCTATCTGCCATTTTTTTAAATCTCGTTTACATATTTCTTGTTCGCTTAAAAACTCTTTTAATAATATTTCATCTATTTTCTGCTGATTTTTAGTATCTTTAAGAAACTCTAGGGTTCGTTTTTTGATATCTTCCCTAACTTTTTTGGCAATCTCTGACCATTCTTCTATTAAACATTTTTTTAATTTCTCTCCCAATTCTCTAGCTGCTTCTTTACCAGGAACTAAAGCCATAATCACATTAGGAAATCCAGCCGTACTTAAACTTGTAGAGATGCCATTATCAAATCTAACAACTGGAGATATTCCGTCTTGAAAAGAAGCAAAATTAGCCGCAAAATCTGGATATTTTTTAACAATTAAAGCATCGATAATTTCTTGACTCCAAAGAGAAGGAGTAATCACAGCATCAGACCCATAAGTTTCGGCAATATACCAACAGAGTTTAACACTGAGATAGTGCAGTAGATAGGAACCTGCCCAAAAATCGACAAATTTTCGGGATGCTTTGATAAATTCTTGTACTGGGGAGAAGGTAAAGAGAAAAAGATAGGGATGTTGGGATTTACCTCCTTCTTGCCAATGTTCGGGATACATCGCCCCAACTAGAGCGGAAACTGTACTTTTGTAGCTATGTAGGGGACAATCAGGAAGGATGCTGTGAGCAGGATAGAGGAAAAAATCATTCTGGTTTTGTCGGATGAGTTCGGGATAAAATCGCCAAAACCACCAAAATAGTTTTTCTATATCCGTTTCTGAGGTAATTTCTGCGGGAATTTCTGGTCTTAAGTCTTGTGAAGTAATATTTCGAGTTTGTCCACTGATGGGATGTTTCACGCTATTAATATTAGTGCCTTGAGCCTCTCCTAGATTAACGCGATCAGATGAACTAGCTATTTGCAGGGGTAACTCTTCTATCTGTCCTTGTAACTCTTCTGGGTGAATAGACTGTAATTGTTGCAAAATAGATTTGTCTTCTAGCAAGGCACAAAGTTTACGAAAATAGAAATTTGTTGAATTAATAGGGGACTCTGATTCTGGCATAATCATAAATTGCTAAGGCCTCTCTTTAAACTTTATCACGAAAACAAAGATAGTTAAGCAAAATAATTGATTAACTTACTGACAGGGGGACAAGCGAGCTAGAAAACTTGCCAACAAAGGCTTCTGGCTTCTCTCACTAGAAATAGATCTAGCGATTCTAGGCAAAAAGCTAACGAAAGAACTAGGGATAG
>NZ_JACJSW010000116.1:0-2420 GCF_014698375.1 Microcystis flos-aquae FACHB-1344
AATGACGACACCTCGAAAGAAAACAACTGCATTGATTGATTCTACCCGTTTCTGTGTTCCGGAGGAAAAGCGCTCTCTAGTTGGCAAATTTAATTTGACTGGAATGTATAACAGCCATTTCTCCACAGACATCCGTATCATACCAAGAGCCAACCGAACCATAAATATTGATGGTTCTACTCTTGATCACGAAAATCGCCCGTTCAAGAAAACTTAACAATGCCCACCAGCGATCGCAGTCACAAGGCTAAAGCGATCGCACTGGATGAAGGGGTTTCTAAGGCGATCGCCAAAGGTTTAAGGATGCGAGGGATTGATGTTACAATGTCTTCAGAGGAAAGACTGATTGGGGCTTCTGATCAAGAGCAATTAGTTTATGCTTTGTCGCAAGGCCGAGTTGTTTTCACGTTTCATGTCTCTGATATTGGCATCCGCGATCGCCAATGATTAGGTTTTGGTTTTTAAATTTAAGATCAGTTTTGCAGACATGAAGAAAATTTGGCAAGGTCTTTTTTCTGTAGTTATTTAGAAGTAGAGGTTGAATTAACCGATGAGCGAGAACAGCATATTATTGTTCGCCATCCAGGTACATTACCCGATTATGAGGAGCAATTAGCCCAGACTTTAGCTGATCGAGATTTAATTCGTTCTAGCGATCGCGATGAAAAGGCGTTGTTATTTTCTAAGTGGTTTTCAACGATTCGGACGGGACGATTTTTAATTGTGGTGGTGGTTTCCCAAACTGATCTTAGTCGTCATTGGATCGTGACTATATACACAGCCCGAAAAATTACAGGGGGAATAATGGTATGGAAAAAAATCTAACTTTTCGCTATGACCCGACGGGAGATATTCTTTATGTAGATGTCTGTTCTCCCTATGCAGATCAAGAGTCGGAGGAGATTGGGGATGAAATTGTCGCTCGTCTAAATCCGACTTCTGGGGAGATTGAGAATTTGGAGATTTTATTTTTCTCGAAACGCTGGAATCAATCCTTACCGTTACAATTGCCGATTGATGCTGCTTTTCGATTAGTGGGATAATGGGACACCCCCTACGCAATCGGCGATCGCACTGTTTTGACAGTTCAAGCAACGGCAAGATTGGTCGGCATGGCGTAACGTAATACTATAAAAATATGTCGTATTCAAGAGTAAAAAGACTTGTTAGATAGCATACTCAGTCTAAAAAAAATTGAATTTGATGACTGAAGGTAAATTTTTAGCTTACATTAACATCAGCAAAAGCCAAGAGGTTACTAATGACTCAAGCAATTCGTCAAACAACTTTTGTTCAGTCAGATGGTCGTCTAGAAATTCAGTCAGATCAGCTTTTCCCTGGGAGAAAAGTAGAGGTTATTATTATTCTGGAAGATGACCCTGCAATATCATCAGCAGAAGCTTTAGCCATTAAGAGATTGGAAAATTTAGGTGATCCGCAGGAATGGATAACTGGGGTTGAAGCAGATGAAGAAATTGATGAGGATCAGTTAAGGGAATGGGTTAAAAGTTGTGGCCACTAAAAATCATTTAGAGTAACACGCCGATCGCCGCTTCATTTCTGCCTAATTTACTTAAACTTATGCAGATGTCTTCAGGGGGACGAGGGGGAGTTGATTGATAATAAATTCACCGAGTTGCACTTTTTTGCTGGCATTATCAATGTCTAAACCGACTAGGTTCCCTAATTCATCGTAATCGGCAACGACTCCTTCTGAAATTTCTTGGCTATCAACACTGGATTTGTCTGCAAGGTGGATATAAAGGGAGTCTGTTTCTGGGTAGTAGTTAATCTTCATGGTCTAAAGCTCCGGTCTGGAAAGGCGTTGTGGATAGTCAGCTTATCTTCTAGGGTAATGACTCTCAGGTATCGATCGCCAAATTCTTTTATCTGCGCCCAAAAGCGAAAACGATTATCTTCTTGAGGTTCACAGCGAATAGGGTTTTCGATAACGTAAATACACCATTCTTTTTTGAGGTAAGGGCGTTTTGTTAAAACATCATTTTCAAAAAGGGAAGTGGGTGATCACCATTCAGCCCAAAACGTTGGTTAGCGATCGCCTTCATTCTTCAGTCCTGAATAGTTATGCCCCAGAAGACGAAGGTTTATATGACGATTATTAAAGGCGGAGCCAATCTTTCAGCCCGTTTTCAATTAATTTCATCTGTGATTCCGATAGCATTCCAAGCTTTTTCACAAAATAGGGTGGAGGAACGGTTACAAAACCCTGAAGTAGGAAGGCACCTTTTCTTTTCAGAAAGGGAAGGTCGATCTGAATCTCATATTGGGAGCCTCTGATACTAGTTGTATCTGAACTTCCCCCATACATATATACCATAATAGCCCAAAACCCTTATCCATCAATGGATGTACCCCCTTAACTTTTCTTAATGTACCCATGTAATTTGTAACATTTCTTA
>NZ_JACJSW010000117.1:0-87863 GCF_014698375.1 Microcystis flos-aquae FACHB-1344
ATTGTGGATTTATTGGAGCATTGGTGGGCGATGGTAAAAGACCGCTTTGGCCACATTCACAAATTGGTGATTAACCAAGACAATGGGCCGGAGAACCATTCTCGTCGTACTCAGTTTATGAACCGGATGGTAGCCTTTGCCCAGCAGTCGCAATTGAACATTGAGTTAGCCTACTATCCCCCCTATCACAGCAAGTACAATCCAGTAGAACGTACCTTTGGCTGGCTGGAGCAGCATTGGAAGGGGAGTTTACTCGATAGTGTGGAAACGGTGCTTCACTTTGCCGAAACCCTTACCTTCAAAGGAAAAAATCCGGTCGTCAAGCTCATTGAGAAGGTTTACCACACTGGGGTAAAGTTGATTCAGAAGGCAATGGCAGAGTTGGAAAAACAGATTAATCGACTTCCCCATTTGCCAAAGTGGTTTGTGGAAATCCCTTATCAAACCACTTGACTATTGGATCATCTTTTTTATGGAGTTCTCTTAATCAATTTATCAGCTATTGTCAACAGATGATTGATATTCAACAGCAAGATCCCCAGAAAGCCATTGAATTTATTCGGAGTTTACTCAGACCAAACATTGATGCTAGAGTTTTTGAGATTGTCAGTTATGCAATTCTTAAAGAGTATTATGGGGAACAGAAAATATATTGGGGATGGTCGCCTGATCAGTTAAACTCTGAATACTTAACTTTTATATAAAACTGGTCGAACAAATGCCAATGACGGGGGGATAGATTTTGTCATGAAACCCCTAGGTCGATTTTTTCAAGTTACGGAAACGATAGCTGCTGATAAATATTTTTTAGATATTGATAAAGTGCAAAAATATCCCATTACTTTTGTGGTTAAAACCGAGCAGACTTGCGAGGAAATTTTAGAAAAAGTTGCGGAGCAAGCTAAGATAAGATACAAGATCAGGGCAATTGTCGAAAGATATCTAGAATCGGTAGAGGAAGTGATCAATATTCCCGAATTAATCAACCGTTTTGAGCGGGTTTTAGCTCAAGGTAAAGGAGGAGCGGTAATTGCAGAAATGGTTTTACAGAGCCGGATTGAGTTTAACCTAGAATCAGAGCCATAAAGATATCTAACTCCCCAGCTAAACTAGAATAGAAAGATAGGAAAGCGATCGAAATTAGAATGACGACCGAAATTGAAAAAGAACTAGAAACCAGCGAAGCTGTCTTGGAAAAACGGCGAAATTTTGCCATTATCTCCCATCCTGACGCAGGAAAGACCACCCTGACCGAAAAACTGTTACTATACGGGGGTGCAATCCATCAAGCGGGTGCAGTCAAAGCAAGACGCGACCAACGCAAAGCCACCTCCGACTGGATGGAAATGGAAAAACAACGGGGAATTTCGATTACTTCCACGGTTTTACAGTTCGATTATCGTGATTTTCAGATTAATCTCCTCGATACTCCCGGCCACCAAGATTTTAGCGAAGATACCTATCGTACCCTAGCCGCTGCCGATAATGCAGTGATGTTAATCGACGCGGCCAAAGGTTTGGAACCGCAAACGAGAAAACTCTTTGAAGTGTGCAAACTGCGACAGTTGCCTATCTTTACCTTTGTTAACAAAATGGATCGCCCCGGCCGCGAACCTCTGGATTTATTGGACGAAATCGAGCGAGAATTAGGATTACAGACCTATCCCGTCAATTGGCCGATCGGAATTGGCGATCGCTTTCGGGGAGTTTTTGATCGGGCCACCCGAACCATACACCTGTTTGAACGTCGCTCCCACGGCTCTCAGGAGGCGCAGGAAACCGTGATCGAGCTTGGCGACCCCAAAATTGAAGATCATCTCGAAAAAGACCTGTATTACCAGTTAAAAGAGGATATAGAACTGCTCTCGGAATTGGGTGCGGAATTAGATTTACCAGCAGTCCACGCAGGAGAAATGACCCCGATCTTTTTTGGTAGCGCCATGACCAATTTTGGGGTGAAATTATTCCTAGAATCCTTCCTCGACTATGGATTGCCACCCAGAGGACGCAATTCCTCCCTCGGTGTCCTTGATCCCACCTATCCCGATTTCACCGGTTTTGTCTTCAAACTGCAAGCAAACATGGATCCCAAACATCGGGACCGGGTGGCCTTTGTGCGGGTATGTACGGGGAAATTCGAGAAGGATATGGTAGTAAACCACGCTAGAACCGGTAAAACTATCCGTTTATCCCGTCCTCAGAAACTTTTTGCCCAAGATCGGGCAGTTATTGAAGAAGCTTATCCCGGAGATGTGATCGGATTGAATAACCCCGGGGTCTTTGCGATCGGTGATACCATTTATATGGGTAAAAAGCTCGAATACGAAGGTATTCCCTGTTTTTCTCCGGAATTATTCGCCTATCTCAGAAATCCTAACCCTTCCAAGTTCAAACAGTTTCAAAAAGGAGTCTCGGAATTACAGGAAGAAGGGGCCGTACAGATATTATCCTCGATCGATGAATTTAAACGCGACCCAATTTTAGCCGCCGTCGGTCAATTACAGTTTGAAGTGGTGCAATTCCGTCTTTTAAGCGAGTACGGAGTCGAAACTACCCTCGAACCCCTAGCCTATAGTTTAGCCCGTTGGGTAGCCGGGGGTTGGGCCGCTTTAGAAAAAGCAGGTAAACTCTTTAATACTCTAACTGTCAAAGATTACTGGGGTCGTCCCGTCTTATTATTCAAAAATGAGTGGAATTTACAGCAAGTCAAAGAAGATCATCCCTCTTTGCAATTAAACTCGATCGCACCAGTAGGATCGGGAGTACAACCCCAATCCTAACCCTTAATCCCCCAAGACAATTGCCGAACTGGTCAGGACAAGATGGCGACCCCCCAGACAACTAGACTAAAGTAGAAGAGGTCAGAAAGTCTCGATCTTTCCTAACACTTCGGATGTCTCAAAGCACTATCGTTGACGAGTCCCTCACCATTAGAAAAAGTCCTGCTGTCAATTCCCGAATTAATCCCTGTTTAATTCGCTTTTGTTATTTTCTGGGAAATTATCTGGTTTTACCAGCTTTTTTCAGCAAAATAACGGTTAAGGGACAGGAAAATATCCCCCTAACGGGGGGGGTCATCCTTGCACCTACCCATCGTTCCCGTTGGGATGCGCTGATTTTACCCTACGCGGTGGGACGCTTAGTTAGTAGACGCGATTTGCGCTTTATGGTTTCCGCTAACGAGATGAAAGGGGTGCAAGGTTGGTTGATCCGACGTTTGGGGGGTTTTCCCGTCAACACCGATCACCCCGGTATGGGTAGTCTGGTCCATAGCGTCGAACTTTTGGCCGCGGGGGAAATGGTGGCGATTTTTCCGGAAGGGGGTATCTGTCGCGATCGAGTGGTTCATCCTCTTAAACCGGGGGTAGCGCGGATCGCGTTGGAAGTTAAGATCATGAAACCCGATGCAGATATCAAGATTTTGCCGGTAAGCATTAGTTATAATCAGCCTTACCCCGGATGGGGAAGCGAAGCGACAGTAAACATCGGTCAAGGGATTAATGTGCTTGATTATCAACAAAATTCGCTAAAACGGGAAACTGTCCGCTTAACCAAAACCTTGAGCGATCGCTTAAAACTTCTCCACGAGGATCGATCACCTTAATCAGCTGTTGATACTAAATCCTGTTCAAAAAGTATAGTATAGTGGGGGGGTCACTGCGTGCGCGTTGCGGGGGGAAATGGGGTGATAGGGAGGTGGGGTGTGGGGAGAAACAATTCATAACTTGAGAGTTAATCACACTATTAAAAACGGATTTGGTATGACTATCTACCCCATGAGTGGGATTTCAGGGACGGATTAAAATGATTGTTTTAACTATTTTTAAGTAAAAAAGTAGCTTTTCTAGTTTAAATAAATAATATCTTGTTTTTTTCTGCTTCTAGCTCCTGAATACTGCCTCGGAAACCCATCAGATCAGGGAAGATGTCCGATTACAGCAGAGGGTCTAATGATAGAATGGGCATCAGCGAAAGTAGTTTGTGAGTGAAGTGATCCGATGCAGTTCCAAATCCAGCCCGACAGTGAAATACCCGCCTCTAAGCAATTATTTGACCAAATTCGCTTCGCTATCGCCTCTCGTCAGTATCCCCCGGGCCATCGTTTACCTAGCACCCGTCAACTAGCTATGATCACGGGATTACACCGTAATACGATAAGTAAAATTTATCAACAACTGGAAGACGATGGGTTAGTAGAATCCATAGCAGGTTCGGGGATTTATGTCAAGGCTCGCGGGCATGAAAACGATAATTTATCGGGTTCGCCCCTATTGGAACAAAATCCAGAAATAGGCCGACTAATTCGCCAGAGTTTGGCTGGTTTTCTCGCTCAAGGTTTAACTTTAGAGCAAATTCGCGAGTTATTACTGGCGGAAATCGATTGGCGATCGCAGTGTCGTTCTCAAGTTCTTGTCACCATTCCCCGTCACGATTTGGGTGCCGGAAAACTAATGTTGAGAGAATTAGAGCAATCCCTCAAAATTCCCGTCCAATTAGTGGCAATGGAGGATTTAGCCCAAGTTTTAGCCAATACTAAATCTGCCACTGTTGTCACCAGTCGCTATTTTATCAGTGTGGCGGAGGAAATTGCCGCTCCTTTTCACCTACGAGTCATTCCCATCGATATCTACGATTACAGCAAGGAATTGGCATTAATCAAAAAATTACCCACCGATAGCCGTTTGGGGATTGTCAGTATTAGCACCGGTATTATTAAGGTGGCCGAAATTTTAATTCATAGTTTACGGGGCGATGATTTATTAGTTATGTCTGCCCAAATTCATGAAACGGATAAGTTAAAAGTTTTAGCTCGAACTTCCCAGACAATTATCAGTGATCAAGCGAGTTATACTTTAATTAAAAATCTGATTAATGAAGTGCGATCGGATTTAATTCGTCTGCCAGAAATTATCTGTAGTGATAATTATATTGGGGATAAATCAATTCAATTGCTCAGACGAGAATTAGGATTGGGTGGTTAGAGGATAAGCTAGGACACATTTTAACCTCTGAATCTCCCCCCTTTACTGTTACCTCTTGCCTTATCTCAACAAGCAATTTAAGTAGGGAGGCACAATTATTTGTAGGATGGGTTAGCGGTAGCGTAACCCATGCTGGCGTTGGGTTTCATGCTTCAACCCAACCTACGTTCTTTAAAATTTAGTTTACTCTATGGTTACTATTGACAATAACCTAGGGCAAATCGAGAATAAAAGCAAAAAAAACTTTTAAGAAGTATTAATTTTTTAGTACAATGGGGCAAGGATAGGGATAAGCTCAATTTTTCACTCTCGGACGAGGTTAGATGAAAAGTGCTGAATGTTTAACGGTATCCCCCGGGGAACCGCTTACCGATTGGCAAAAACTCGGATTAGATTTGGTGGCTCGTTGGCAGGGACGAGATGTTATCCTAGCGATCGATCTTACCGGTAGTGTTAACTTTAATGATGAAGGACGCACGCGCCTCGGTCAAATTATTCGCGATAGTTTAAAAAATAACGATTCCGTTTATTTACTTCCCTTTGCTGATAATATCCAACCGATTGCAGAACCGATTTTAATTCGCGGAAAGGAAGATATAGACGCGGTTTTAAAGGCGATTCCCTGGCAATCTAGCCAAAGTGCTAAAAATACCGATATTCAGCGAGCAGAATGGCACGTTTATACTCGACTGGCACGCTTAAATCAGTGTCGTTTAACTGCCAATCAAGCTATTAAACCCCAGTCGGTAGTTTGGATTTCAGATTAGGTCGTACTGGTCGAGATGTGTTAATGAGAATTCGTCGCTTTATTATTGATAAATACGGGAAGTTATCTAAAATATTTGAGCTTGTTAGCTTACATTAATTGTATTCTAATCTTCCTTTGTGTTTCAGTTGCCACATCCCACTGCTACCAACCGGGGTAACTTGTGCAGGTGAAATTAAGGTAAATTTACTGGTGTTGCCGCTTTTATAGCCATCAAATAAAGCAGATACTGTAAACTTTTGAGAAGCGGCAATAGCGTGCTGTTTCGGAAAGAGTAAGTAATCGTTTCCTACTGATACGATATAAAATCCATCAGGGGACACATTAGATGTCAAAACCACAGGCTTACTACAATTATTCCGTCTTTCTGCTCCTTTATCTTCATCCTCGACCACTTCTCCCTGTTTGTGTACCCCATGAATATTAAGGATAGCATCTGGAGACTGATTATAGGAATTGATTATGTTTTGCCATTGCCGGGGAATATCTACTGTCTCAATTGCCTCTTTGTTAAGCAGCTTTCTTAGTTGCTCAATCTCTCTTTTAAGTGCTTCGATATCTTGGGCATTTGTCTGAACTTTTAACTCTAAATCTTTTTTATCTTGCTGTAACTGGTTTACCTGGCTATTTAGAGTTGTAGCTTGTTGTTCTAGTTGTGCTTTTTCAATGTTTACCTTGCACAATCGTGTTTCTAGGTTTTGATAAGAACTAGAAAGTCTATCATTTTCCTTACGCAACTGTTCCACTTCTCCTGAACTAAACTGCTCGATTTGCTGACGTTGTTTTGCTAAGTTCTGCGATAGTCGATTACGTTCCTCAGTTAGCTCTCTAATTCTTGTCAAATGACGTTCTTTTTGATCCTCATATTCTTGAATTTTAATCTCTAATTGATCAACTTTTTCTTTATGTTGAGATATACTCCCACCCTCTTTACCTATACTTAAACTACCAACTATTTCTTGAATATTACTAAATTTATTGCTTAAATCTTTCAGTGTATTTTGCGTAGTTTCATCTAGGGAAGTTGATTTTACATCAGTGATTATCTCTTTTTTAATAGATTGAAGTAGTTCCTCTAGCCAATTTTGAAAATAAACTGCTTTTGTATCTTCCTCCTGCTTATCGTTATCACTTTCAACAAGAATCGATTGTGATATAATTATTTTCTCATATAGTCCATTGAATTGTTTCCTAACGTTTTCTAGGCTTTTTTCTATTTCTTTTACTTCTGAACTACTAAGTTGTTTTTTATTAAATGGTAGAATTTGTAGCCAAGAAACTTTTTCTTGCAAACCTTCAATTACGCTTTTAATTTTTGGCAATTCTACTAAAATTTTTTGCTGTTCATCAGATGAATCTGTCGGTTTCTTAGTTTTATAAGTGATAAGAACGCCAGTCATTCTGCTCCATAAAAAAATAAAACTAATGGGAACAGAAAGTAACGCAAGAGTATTGAATAATGGCCATACCCAATTATTACGATTAATATCCTTCTTAAGTTGTTCTAATTGAGTTTTTAAATCATCTGTAGTTAAAGTAGGTTGCTCTGATGAATTATCAATTTTTAAAGTTGCGAGAGGTTGGGTTACATTTAGAATTTGCTTTAATAGCTTTTTAGTCGCAATTCGTTGGTTGTCGCCATCTTGACCTGGATCAGTGCTATCAACTGTTTGCGTATAGAATCCTAAATTCTGTAATTTTATTTGTGCTTGTCTATGTTGTTTACTTGCTAAATCTTCTAGAATTTTTCGCTGTTGAGAAGTTCCTTCTAGGATAGGTTCAATCTTTGAATCAATATTATTAAAACTGATTTTCGTTTTAATATCATCAGATAAACTATCTTTAAATGTCTTGTAAGCAGTAGCAAGTTCATCAACAATTTTTTTTGCTTTAGCATAATCTACAGGATTTTCTACTTTTGCTTTATTTTCTGTAACTTGAATATTTGCAACAAAAGTATTCAGAGCCTCGCGTTTTTCTCGCAGTGCCTTTAAATTTTTAATAGCGGCAGTCTGTTGATCGTCTGCAACTGTTGTTGATTGCCCCATTGAACTTCCTGTCGCTGTTGAAGGAGAAGAGTGTTGTGCTTGATGCCCAGAAAGATTACAACCACTTAACAACCCCGCAGATAATCCCGTTGCTAAATAAAGTATCAGAAATGTTTTTCTAACCCTCATCGTTCCTTTCCTCCTATAGTCTGCTATTTAATTCTTTTAATAAGGCTTTTAACCCTAAGATAAAGGGAGGTTCAACCCTGACATCCTCTGAGTTACGACCTTCTAAATTCGTTAAATTGTATTCTACCGAACGCTTAACATTTGTCCAGAGACTATTGCGCCATTGTTCATCGTCATACTGTCTGAGCGGTTTAATACTGGTGATTTTTAACTCCTTAAAAGCTTGTTGAAAATCCTCTAGAAATTTCTGAAGATTGGCTAATCCTACCTCCTCATCATCTGATCCAACCAGCTTAAAGCTTTCAATTTCCTGAAATTGAGTTAAATCAAGGCGATCTTGCCAGCCAAAAGCCTTCCCATTCACCTCACAATCTTCTCCTGCGAAAATCACTTCATCATCATCTTGTAATCCCGTTAGACGAGTCACATTTTGATCTAAAACTAAGCCACAAGCGACTTCTGCTTTCGGTTTAGAACTGAGGACAGTGGGTTCTTTTTTGTTCTCAAATCCTGATGCTTTACTGAGCAATCGGCTAAAAAGAAGAGAAGTTTCACAATCTGGACTAAATCTTCCACTTAAATCCAACCAATTAAGAATCCGAGAGCCATTTCCCCCAATATAGACTGGCGTATTCAGCTTACGAGTGTATTTTTCCTCAATGTCTAAAGCACGCAATACAAGACCGATATAGTAATACAAACCTGAAATCCCTAGTGTAGAAAGTTGTACAATCGTTTGCAGATCAGTATCGTCGTCCATCAGCGTTCGATTGCGTTCTAACCACTTGCTTCCTTCGGCCGCCAATAAGCCATCAAGTTTCACGAAAAAGGGTTCATCCCGCAAACTACTGCTTAAATCACTTAAATCTGTATTAAATTGCTGATTAAGAAAATCAGGTCGGTTTTTCCAAAATTGGGAAAAGAGGAGTCTTCCTGCTATCTGTACCGAACATTGATGAATCAAACGATTACCAACCCAGATAGAAATATCGGACGTTCCCCCTCCCATATCAATGCAGGTGGTATAAAGGAGGTCTTTTCCTTCTTCATCGGCAAAATAATGGGCTAATGCTAAACTTTCTGCACGATAGGGGTTGCCTCTGTCTAACCATTTATGGTCAATTCCCGTCGTTTTGCCTAAATCCTCGATAATTCGTTGCCACGTCACTTTATAGAGATTTTTGTCACTGCGAGAAAAGGCCGAGGGATAGGAAATAGACCAGTTGATCTTTTTGACATGATTTTCCGCCGCTTCAGCCGTAATTAAAAGGGCTAAATGCTTTAGAAAGGTGCGAGTATAGGCAATATTCTGAGGGTGCCATTTAAGATCGGTTTTAATATCATCTTGAGTGGGGTCAAACGCTCTGACATCTCCCAGAATATAGACTCGTCCATCTAAAATAGGTCTTTCTTGTCCAGCAGCGCCTCTAATCGTCAGAGTTGATGATACAGGAAATGTTTCAGCTTCGCCAGACATAAAGTAGTCATATAAAATGAAAAAACGATTAATTTGAGAGAATTGGGTAACTTGGAGATGTAGGGGAGTTAAGGTTACAGGTCTTCTAATATTTTCAGTTTGATAATAAGCAGTAGTAGATGATGTACCATAATCAACGCCTACTGTCCATGTTTTATTGGGATTTTGATCCCCCACTTTAGGAGGTGTTTTCAACAAAATTAACCCTTGAGAAATCCCTGTTTCATCCTGACAAAGAATATAATCGGGAAAACTATCTAAACGAGTAATTTGGAAGTCTTTAAGATCAAGGGGATGAATTTCTGCCGCTTCGGGGAAAACGGCTCGAAAGATTTTATTTTGTTTAGTCGCTTCGGTGCGATCGTCAAAATATAGCGCATAATACGCTTTCCAGTTCGGGGCTTTAAAATTCGGCCAAATTTCTAAGAATGGTTTCGCTGTAATTGCATTGTTAACTTCAATAGGATACTCTCTGTGAATGGTAAAGTCTCCCCCAGATAAGGGTAAAGTTAAAGATACTCTGACGGCTGATTGGTTGCCAATGGTCGTCGGATTAAAAGCAAGGCGTTTAATGAGTTCTTCTGGGCTAAAATAATCAAGTATTTTAGGCTTTAGGGGTAATAAAGGCGTTAAAATACGTTTCTGCTCGTCAACTATTATTCCTTCAGGAAGTAACGCCCCCGGTAATTGTCCTTCTCCTTCTAAATAGTAGAAAGTTTTTGCGAAAATATCTTCTTCACTAATGTGATGCAAATTTGTCTTGGATTTTGCGTCAGTCCCCACAATCCCTACTTCACTTGGTATTAAAATACCTATTTTCTCTTTTAATATTCGTAAAAGACGAATACAAGTCATATCTCCTTTAAATGTATGGGTAATGCTCGCTTCGCCGTTATCTTTAATATATTTACGAATAATAGAAAATCCGCGTCCTATTCCTTCCAGTACCAGTAATCTTGACAAATACATAGAAAGTGCTTCATCAACTGGCACAGACAATGTATGATCTTCATATATCAGTTGTTCCCATGAAATCGAATCAGGAAAATTACCCGGACTATGGACTTCTAAAGCTTGTGGTGTTAGCTTCACTGTAATATTTCCTGATTTATTATAATCTCTATGAGTAATGGCATTTGATATTAATTCTCTGACAACTACAAGGTCAATTTCATCGGTTTCTTGTCTAAGTCCTTTTTGATCTATGTAAGATATTTTCTCTATTTTTTGAGTCACTCGTTCCATTAATTGTTTAAATTGATAAGGTAGAGAGCCACAAATTTCTTCTCTTTGGAATTGTGGGCTATCAAGTTGTCCAAACACGAAAATTGATCTAGCTGTGGAAAAAATTTTATCTGGATATTTATGGAAGCACAATACGGCTGATTTGTGTAGTTTCCGTTGTCCTAAATAATCAATAGGTGAATATAAACTTAGAAAATCTAAAATGTCTTCCCTGTTCTTTCCTTTCCACAACTCATTAGGATAAACTCTTTGAGCATATTCTATAATTGAATCCCAATCTAACTCCTCTATTCTGGCTTCTATACAGGGATGACGACTAGGAACAGTTTTTTCATATAATAATCTTAGGTCTTCTTGAGAAGAGATAATCTGAATCTTGGAATTATGTACTATATTATTATCAATTTCTTGTAAACCACTTTTATTTTTAGCAATCCAAATATGTTGATTAGCTCCGTTGATCGTAAAAATAGGTTTCTGAGGATAACTTTTATAAATTTTATTTGTTTCTAGCTGTTTTTGTATATATCCAATAACATCAGAAATACTAATTAAACTATTGGGAGTAGCTTGACCATCTAACCCCCCTTCTATCGCTTGACATAACAAATGGGTGAAGACGCTAGATGAACTGTCTGCCAATTCATAGCTCTTCTGACTTTCTTGACAAGAGGCAATAATAGCAATACCTTTAGGTAATTCTAGTTCTAGATTTTCCAAGGGATTAAATTCGTTTTTTTTAGTCCCTATTTCACTTAAGATTTTGCCACTATGACAAGCATCAATAATAATGATAGCACGCTCAATTCCTGATGCTCTTAGCTGATTTATAAGATTTTTAAAAGGGTAATAACTATCTTCATCTAAGCCCAGTTTAATACAATATTGCTGATTTTTGACAATTCCATGCCCGGAGAAATAGAACAATAATTGATCGCTAGAATTCAATTTTTTGAGAATTTCTTTTAGTTCTTTTAAAAAGGAAAATTCGTTCTCACAATTGTGAAGAGGCGGATAAATAGGCTCGCATCTTCCAAGATTAGGATCGGTTAACAAAGTCCACAAACGAGATGAATCACGGTTGCCAGCCTGCAATTCATCCCCTGTCCGTGCATTAACAACAAATGCTATTCTTTTCCCTGTTGTTTCGTTCATGATTTATTGTTTATAAATGTTGACCAAAATATTTGATTCTGTTGAGCTAGACTGAAGTTGAGCAATTGTAGTTTGAATATTTTCAATTTGTTGCGGAGAAATATTTTCAATGGTATAAGTTTGAGTTCCAATTGTCATTGAAACAGAGTATCTGGGTTTTTGAGATTGCCAGTATGCTAAAACTGAAATAAAAGTTCCGACAGCAGATAAGGCTAAACTAGCAATGGCTATTCCTATCGTTAATCCGCCATCCTTCACCTTAGATAAAGATTCAAGTTTTTCTTGTTTTACGGTTAAGTTACACTCTTTTTCAATTAGCATAGCAAGGTATTCTAATTCATAAGAGTCTTCGGATGTAACCTCGTGTTGTAAATTTATGTTAATGTTCATAATTGTTTGTTCATTATTACTAGACTTATTATAATCCAACTAATGGCAGACAGGAACAGTATCGATTACCATATAAAACCACTAAAACATAAATCAAGTTTTTCTGTTCTAAATTTATGTTATAAAATCCTGACAAACCAGAAAAAATCATCATTCAAATTGATGGTACGCCGTCTATGAAAGGGTTTGTCAGCGATCGCAATAGTCGTTATATTAGAACCCTAAGATTATTAAGAAGTGCCACTACAACAGCTTTTCCTACTACTCCATCTCCAACCTTTTATGTTTTTGGGACTCAGCGACTCAAGGAGCCGATCAATCATCAATCAGCTGAAAATGCTGGGTTTTATAGTGGAGGAAGACCTGAATTAAGAGATGCGGCCACTCATAAAATTATCGCACCCCAAAAGACTGATCCGCCCAATTCTCTCTATGTAATTGTCACAGATTTATATCAAGAAAAAGCTCAATGGGAAGACTTAGTAGCACAACTCAAAGATAATTATCTTCTCAAAGATGGCTACGCCGTCGGTATTATCGCAGTCAAAAGTGAATTTTTGGGGGATATTTATGATGTCGGATTAGATAATATTCGTTATCCCAGTGTTAAAACAAATCATCCCTTTTATATCTTAGTGTTAGGTCGCTATTCTCAGGTTAAACAATATTTCGATAAAATCAAATCGGAAAGTCAAAATACAGGACTTGATTTTCCTGCTGAAAATTTTGTTATTTTCTCCACTCAAATTTTTGAAAAACCTGCTTTACTGCAAATTAATGACAATGAACAACCTACCCCTTCATCTTCTTCTCCGACATCAGATAATCCTCAGAAATCAGGAATTAGACGAGTAGAAGTGATTAATGATGGTAGAATAGTGATCAAAAAAGTGGAGAATCCTCAAAATGTAGAACGACTTATTATTCCTAGTCAAACGAGCAATGATAGTCCAAAAGAGACTTCTTTAAAATATAGACTCAACTATAATCCTCTGCCCTATACTTTGCCCCTAGGGAATTCTGCTAGTTATCAACTCAATGGTGATAGTGACTTTAATAACAACACAAAAGAATTTAAAAAGTTAGATCCCCAAAGTTCACTGATTCCCCTTCAACTAACGAATTGGCAATCTACGAATAATCAATTAGAATTTAATGCTTTAATAAATCTTGACAATAATCCTCAAGGAATTGGCGTTTATCGCTTAATTTTTGATGTGTTTCCCGAAAAAATTTCTGGCTCATCAAGACCATATCAAGCCCCGTCTTGGTGGAAAGATTGGAGTTTTGGCGAAAACGAAATTTTTGCAGGAGATAGAACTTACAATTTACAACCCTTTTTATATAATCTAGGAGATACGACTTTTAGAATTATTGAAAATAAGCCAAATGTTGCTCTTGGCCGTCTTTGCTTTATTATCCACAAAAAGTAGGGGTTTGTCAATCAATCAAAACACGGGAGCATCGAGAGCATCCCATTTATGCAAAAATATAAGAGAGAACACCAAAAATAAGTGATTAAATTTATTCAATAGGACAAGCAGACATAAAGAATTTATCTTCATTATCGCCTCTAAGAAGGAATTAAGGAAGAGATTTAGACAATTTATTCCACTGTAAGCGATTAAATAGCCAGTTGACCATTAGACACCTCCATAATATTATTTTAAGACTGAAAATGTTTCCAGCAAAGGAGTTGGGCTAAATAAAAATTATTTTATTTGCCCCATAGTTTTTCTATAAAATTAAATTAGCAATGAAAGACATACATTTCAGCTGTCGCACTATTTTGTTAGTACACAGCATAAAAGCAAGCTGTGATTGGTTTATCACTCTGGGAGATATCTACTGATTAGGTATCTCGAATAAGCAAATCGAAAACTTCAAAAACTGCAAACAGCAACCCCGATAGTTATCGATGAAAAATCAGGAAAATTCAAATTTCAGTCGGGAAGTGCCCAATTAAACCCTGCTTTAAAAACCTATATTCGTCAGCGCATTATTCCCGCTATCGAAACCATTACCAAAGACAGAGAAATCGACTTTATTCAAGTAATTGGACACACCGACGGACAAGGAATACAGAAGACAAGTAATCTCGATAAAAATATCGAATCGGTTGCCAGCAGAAAACAATCTGTTAAAATGCTAGTACCCGGTTCTAACACTGATTTAGGATTAATGCGAGCTTTAGCAGTCGTCCAAGAAATCGAAAACACAGGTAAACTCAAAAATGTCAAATTTCGAGCTTTTTCCGCAGGACAGTTATACCTCCCATCAGGTAAATTAGCTGCGGTTAATCGTGACGCAGATGCAAGCAGACGCAGAATTGAAATCCGTTTTATTCCCCCCGGTAAAAAACAATAATTTATTCTATTTCTTCCACGGAATAATTAACCGTTTCTAGGGTGACATCCTCGTATAAATCCCGAAAAGATGCCGTCAGATTAATACTATGCAAACTAAAACTTTCTTGCTGATAGGTTTGCAGAATCCATAAACCCTGTTCACCCCTGCGAAAAGTTTCCACTCGTTGGTGTTTACTATTGACTAAGACATATTCCTCTAAACTTTCTAGAGTTTGATAATCATTAAATTTATCCCCCCTGTCAAAAGCTTCTGTAGAATCGGAGAGAACTTCGATAATCAATTTAGGAAAACTTTTGTAGGTAGCAGTTTCTCTATCTCTGTCATCGCAGGTGACAATAATATCGGGATAATAAAAGTGATTACGTTTCTCTAATCTGACTTTCACATCGGCAAAATAAACCCGACAATCGGAACCCCGCAAATGATTGCGAATGATAAAAGTGAAATTGAGTCCGATAATATTATGAGTATCCGTCGTCCCTGCCATGGCGTAAACTTGTCCATCGATATACTCGTGTTTAATGGGACTTTTTTCTTCAAACTGAAGATATTCTTCTGGAGTGAGATTATTATAGTTAGATAAAGCAATCATGGTTTTTCAGGAATTTCGGGAGTATCATTAACCGTTTCTAGGGTGACATCCTCGTATAAATCCCGAAAAGATGCCGTCAGATTAATACTATGCAAACTAAAACTTTCTTGCTGATAGGTTTGCAGAATCCATAAACCCTGTTCACCCCGTCGAAAAGTTTCTACTCGTTGGTGTTTACTATTCACTAAGACATATTCCTCTAAACTTTCTAGAGTTTGATAATCATTAAATTTATCCCCCCTGTCAAAAGCTTCTGTAGAATCGGAGAGAACTTCGATAATCAATTTAGGAAAACTTTTGTAGGTAGCGGTTTCTCTATCTCTGTCATCGCAGGTGACAATAATATCGGGATAATAAAAGTGATTGCGTTTCTCTAATCTGACTTTCACATCGGCAAAATAAACCCGACAATCGGAACCCCGCAAATGATTACGAATAATTGTGTATATATTCCCCGAAACAATATTATGAGTATCAGTCGTCCCTGCCATGGCGTAAACTTGTCCATCGATATATTCATGTTTAATGGGACTTTTTTCTTCAAACTGAAGATATTCTTCTGGAGTGAGATTATTATATTTAGATAAAGCAATCATCGTTTTTTATGATAGTTACAACTATATTAACTACCTAAGCAAAATTAATTATACATCTCGCTAACCTTGTTGCACCCTTGTAAGAGTACCTATCTGAAAAAAGCAAATTAACTTTGCAGGACAGATACCTGTTGAAATACTGTCTAGGAGAACCGGCAAAAAGAGCCTGGAATGGTTAATCTATATGCTATTACCCTTGTAACTCCCTATAACTACTGCTATGACAACCCTAATTGACTATTCAAATATTCAATCTTTACCCGAAGTTTGGTCAATAGTTGCCCAACGTTTCCCCAATATTATCGCTCTGCACGATCCCCACAGTAAACCGGAAGTAATTCTCACCTATCGGGAACTTTATCAACAAATTCAGCAATTTGCCGCCGCTTTACAAGCATTAGGAGTCACAGAAACCGAAAATGTCGCTTTATTTGCCGATAATAGTCCCCGGTGGTTTATTGCCGACCAAGGTTCCATGGCAGCCGGGGCCGCCAACGCGGTACGATCTGCTCAAGCAGATGCAGAGGAATTAGCCTATATTTTGGCCGATAGTGACAGTCAGACGCTGATTGTCGAAAATAACAAAACTTTAGGGAAATTGCTGGCGAAAATCCCTGAATTGCCCCTAAAATTAATCGTGCTGCTCACCGACGAAGACCCCGCTACTGGGGCGATTTCCGTGCAGACCTTAAATTTCAAGCAACTAATGGCGATCGGGGCTGAGAACACCCTTAAACCCATCACCAAGGGCGAAAATGATCTGGCTACCCTCATCTACACATCGGGAACGACGGGACAACCAAAAGGGGTGATGTTAAGTCACGGTAATCTGCTGCATCAGGTACGCAACTTAAATGCTATCTTTCAACCGGATCCCGGCGATCGAGTTTTAAGTATACTACCTTCATGGCATTCCTACGAGCGCAGTTGTGAGTATTTCAGTCTAGCTCAGGGTTGCACCCAGATTTATACCAGTATTCGCACTTTTAAGCAGGATTTAAAGCAATTTAGTCCGCAATTAATGGTGGGAGTTCCCCGTCTTTGGGAATCCCTTTACGAAGGTATCCAAAAACAATTTAGCGAACAACCGGCCACAAAACAGAAATTAGTGCGATTTTTGCTAGAAAAGTCGGAAAAGTACGTTATTGCTAAACGTATCGCCGATAATCTCAGTCTAGATCACCTTCACGCTTCCGGGATCGAAAGACTAAAAGCAAGAATTCAATCCCTCTTACTCTATCCCCTCCATGCCATCGGTGATAAGCTAGTTTATGGCAAAATTCGCCAAGCAGTGGGAAATAAAGTTAAAATCTTGGTTAGTGGCGGTGGTTCCTTAGCCAGACATCTAGATACTTTCTATGAGATTGCGGGAATCCCGATTTTAGTTGGTTATGGACTGACAGAAACTTCTCCCGTCGCTACCGTCCGTCGTATCGATCATAACCTGCGCGGGTCTGCCGGTCGTCCCGTCTTTCAGACAGAAATCTGTATTGTCGATTTACACAGCAAAGAAGTCTTACCGACAGAAAAACACGGTTTAGTCTTGATTCGCGGTCCGCAGGTGATGCAGGGATACTATAAAAAACCCGAAGCAACCGAAAAAGCGATTTCTCCCGATGGTTGGTTTGATAGCGGTGATATTGGTTGGTTAACCGCTGCCGGGGATTTAGTCTTAACCGGACGGGCCAAAGATACAATTGTTTTGAGCAATGGTGAAAATATCGAACCGCAACCGATTGAAGATGCTTGTTTACGCAGTCCCTTTATCTCCCAAATTATGCTAGTGGGACAGGATCAAAAAGCTTTGGGGGCTTTGATCGTGCCTAATCTTGATATACTGGCCAATTGGGCGCAAGAACAGAAAATATCCTTAAATTTACCCGATCTTCACAGCGATCGCTCAACGATTCTTTCTAGCGATCTCTACAGCAAAAAAGTCTTAGCTCTCTACCAACAAGAATTAAAGCGCGAGGTAAGAAATCGGCCCAGTTATCGTGCCGATGACCAGATTAAAACCTTTGAGTTAATTTTAGAGCCTTTTTCCCAAGAAAACGGCATGATGACCCAAACTTTAAAGATTAAACGACCGGTAGTAACGCAACGCTATCGCGATATGATTAACGAGATGTTTGCCAAGTAAATATTTCTGGCAAATATTCCCTAACCCCTTGACAAAAAGACCTTTTTAGGATAAGCAAATCATGGATGACGCACAAACCAGTTTATTACTGAAGCGCCCGGTGACAATTAAAGTCATCGTGACTCCGCGCTGGAAAGAAGAAGCACAACAGCAATTACAAGCACAAATGGCTCAAATTGACGCACAAATTCAACAATTAGAAACCCAAGGCCAAAGAGCGATCGCCGAAATTCAGCGTCAGAGCCTTATCCCCTTACCCCCCGCGGCTGCCCAACAGATTGACAATATTCAAATCCAAGTCAATCAACAAAAAAGTGAGTTTCTCGAACAAAAAAACCAGTATTTGCAACAATTGCAACAGGTACAACTCTTGGAACTCAATCAAGAAGTCGCCCAAGCACAACTAGAAAGCTTTTTCCGGGTCGAAAAAGGCGATAACTTAGTGGCCAAAATGAATGTGGAACTCGTCCTTAGAGATGGCATCGTCGAAGAAATTCGCGGCGAAATTTAAAGCTAGGGTGAGCAGTTACGGGTCATTCTCAACTTAACCCTTAAAATCGGCAATAGCAAGGGGTATTCTCCCTTGCTCACCCAGAAAACCGCCCCTAGCTCACATCACCCCTGACAAGACTTGATCAGACCTTAAAAATATATTAAGATTCTTTATCGATCGCCAAGACAAACTCGCTTATATTGTCCTATAACTTCACCTCTCCATCGACTCACCCTTAATTAGATCCTATAAATATAGAATCTCTATGCTTTCTTTCTTACCCACTATTCTTTTAGCTCAGTCCGCCTCGGTTCTGCCCCAGATAGAGAGGAAATTAATCACCCAATATCAGGAAGTGCGTCAGTTGCCCGGTCAACTGAATGATGTGCTGGTTTTTAATAGCAATAGTCCCGAAATCGTAGAAAAAGAGGGAATTCTCCTCTCTACTTTCCCCGGCAAAGGAAAACGTTTTCCCATAGCCCATCTCAATCATCCCCTACAAGGACGTTTTGACGTTTTCACCCACCACATCGCCCGTCAAACCGATCCCGATCGCGACTTACACCAGGGTCTGATCGTTACTAATCCTACCTCCAGAAACCTCGTTATCCGCATCCTGCAAGGAGTCAGTTACGTTACCTCCGCCGATGCCCCTTTTGTCGATTTACCCTCTCTGGTGGAAGATCCCAACGGCCGGGTTTTTTCCGGTCCCGGTTCCCGTTTAGCCAGCGATATCATGCGTCGTCGCCATGATACCCAATTTCCCGCCCAGATCGTCATTCCCCCAGGCCAAAGTCGGATGCTATTCGATCTGGTTATCCCCAGAAGTAGCGCCCGCTCGACCCTCCTGCGTCTCTACAGCGATGGACCGGTCTATATGGCCAATTTAGCCCTCTACGAAGTTCCCCAAAAAGTCAAAATCGAAGATCGGGAAATAGCAACCTTTCGTCCCCCTACCCTAGAGGAATGGCGTACCCTATTAGTTAGAGGTGATTTAGCGGCTCCTCGCGATTTTCCCCCCACTCCCCCCGATCAATGGTTCCCTGGAAGAAGAAATTTTTATGGTCGCGTGGCCGGAATTTCTGTCGGTTCGGAATGGGCAACCCGCATTGTCGATCCCAAAGGGGGAATTAATCTCACCATTCCTCAACCCGGTCAAGCTTTTGCCTATCCTTTAAGTACGGTGACAGCAGCTACTTTCGGAACCAGACAAATTCAAAGCGCCCCCATGTTAGTGCGTTATCCCGATACGGCTTTCAAAGCTCACGGTAACTACGGTGTTCACTACTATCTGACTTTACCTCTATATAACAATACCAGCAAAACCCAGGTGGTGGCTTTGAGTATTCAAACCCCAATTAAAGAAGACAATTATCTCGATCGCTTGCTATTTGTTGAACCCGTCCAGGGACCGGTATTTTTCCGGGGTGCAGTGCGCGTTACCTATCGTAACGCACTGGGACGCACCGAGGAACGTTTTTTCCATCTCGTTCAACGGGAAGGACAACAGGGAGAAGCTTTAGTACAGGTGGAACTTCCCCCCGGAGCCAGACGCGACATTAATCTCGATTTTCTCTATCCCCCCGATGCCACACCCCCCCAAGTTTTGAGCGTTAAAACTTTGGAATAAATAGGGTTTGCGGCAAAAAGTACGGGCGAAGCATTCGGTTAGAAAATCTACGGTTTCACCGATAGGTTATTGCCCGAATGCTTCGCCCCTACAGGACGCGGGCCGATGAAGACGCCAGGTTTTGAACGACGATTCTCTCAAAATCTTGCACCTGTTTCGCTCGTAAAGCCACAAAGCCCTTACCTTGCCTACATTTCACATTTATTCAGCCAGCCCTAGATAGTTTTTCTCGAAAAGTTAACGGCTGATTGTCGGGGGTAATAAGTAGACCTCTTGCATAAATCCGAAAACAAACGATAGAAACAATAATGGGAGGGACTTTCAGTTAATTATTTATTAGTAGTTGATAATCTTCAAAAATGTTGCTGTACAAGGATCGACTTAAGACTTTTGCAAGAGGTCTAGTAAGATACACTGAAATTAATCTCTCTGTGAATCGGCCGATGAATATTAGCAAAACTTGCTTTATTTTCTGCTTATTATCTCAATTTTTGGGCAATGCAGCTGCGAGTTTAGCCGTGACTAAACTCGATTTTGATACCGGTCAACCCCTAACAAATCAAGTGGTTAGATCGGGGAAAATTAAGGTACAAGTTAGCTATCAACCCATCGACCTAAACGAGAGAGTTGATGATAATTATGATATTAATAATGTTTCTTATCAAATCTTTTATAACGAGCAAATTTATCAGGAAAATAGCGGGTATAGTGCCTTTGGATCCGGCTATGTCGAATTAAGAGATTTAGATAATAATGGCATCGATGAGATTATCGTCTCCACCTATAGCGGCGGCGCACATTGCTGCACATCTTTGGTAATTTATACTTGGCAAAAAGATAAATTTATTAGAGAAGAAACGGGTTTTTTAGATGGTAGTGGTGGTTCCTTTGAAGATTTAGATGGAGATAATAATTATGAATTTGTCACCGTTGATAATGCTTTTTTATATGCTTTTAGTTCCTACGCCGCCTCTTTTCCTCCCTCCAAAATTTATACTTTTCAACAGGGTAAATTAGCGGATGTCACTAGAAAATATCCCCAAGAATTAAGGAAAACTTTAGCAGCAATGTTGAAAGCCTTTCAGTTAGCTAAAAAAGAAAAAGCCGAAGTTAATGGCATTTTGGCCGGTTATGTCGCCCAAAAAATTCTCCTAGGAGAATACCAAGAAGCTTGGCAATTTCTCCTCGCTAATTACGATAAAAACTCCGATTGGGGTCTCGATATCTATGGCGAAAGTACAGCGATCGGCAAATATCCAGACTTTCCCGCTGCCCTGAGCGCTTTTCTCCTGAAAAATGGCTATTTAACCCCAGTTCGGGTTAAGTAGAGGCGATAAAATTCCCTGTTCCAGGAGAGTTTTTTCGGCTGATGGCAGTAAGCAATCAAACCAGAGAGGAGATTAAGGCAAAAATTAACAGAGCTACGGTGGCGGGAATGTTCAACGGAAGTTTCCCTTTGACAAAAAGCGACAACCTCTGCTGTGGCAGAATCTGTATGGGGGAACTTCCGCTAAAAACAGACAAATTTAACGGAGTTCGCGGTTCGGCATCACGCTTCGATCGAGCGGCTGTTAATAGCCTTGAACTCAATCAACCGCCACAACCACCACAACCACCACAACCGCCATCACTGCCGCCATCACTGCCGCCACTGCCGCCATCACTGCCGCCGCCACTGCCGCCATCACTGCCGCTACTGCCGCCACTGCCGCCATCACTGCCGCTACTAGCAACGGCTGTGGGAGTCAGCATTTGATACAGGTCTGCTAAAGCAGTATCGGCCATCAGAACTGTTGCTCCAAAAAACGCGACCGCAAGTACAAGTTCAGAATCGCTGCTATTGGCTGTTTTTAAAGGTTGTAAGCGATTTCTTAAATCCTTAAAAATGATCTCTCCATAACGGCTGCGCTGTGGTTTGACAAAAAACCTTGCTCCCAAAACTAGAAGCCCAAATATACAGATGAGAAGTAAACCAACTGGCTTATCGCGAGAAATTCCCACAGCCATTTTGCACAAGCCTATTCCTAGAAGAATAACCACAATCAATGATGGATAAATTTGGGCTTTGAATGCTTGGGCATCGCTCAGAAACAAACCAAGTTGTTCTAGGCGGGCACGAATGCTATCTTTCATTCCTGTAGACTTCCGGAAAACCTGTTCAATTGCCCCATCAGTGGCCAAAATATCTTGTGCAACCGCCTTTTCTACAGGATCGGCAATAGCATCGATCTTTCCTGTCACCACCAGTTTGCTTTGTGTTCTTCCAAATGGTGATTTTTCTTTTAATACCTCCACATAGCCTTGTTTTACCAAACTGGTGATTGCGGCCATAATCAGGCGATGATTGCCACCCGCCAAGAAAGCTATCTCGTAAGTATTTAAATCAGGTTGCTGCTTTGTATTAGTGCTAACTAGGCACAGGGAAAAACGTAGCCAGGCTGCCAAAGCGATTCCCATCACTCCTAGGGAAATATAGAAGGTTAAAAATTCCGGACCTGTAAAATTCATTGGGTTAGGAATTTGGGAGATTATCTGACAGCCAGTTATCATCAGTGAAAGGAAGGCTAAAAAGGTAAAGATGCCTATTTTTCGCAGTTGTGGTTTCAAGAAGATTGTCAAATTAGGTTTTGACAAAACCCAGCTTTGTTGAGTGTTGATCCGGATAAAATGCAAATCTCGCCCGAATCGGTCTTTGGGTTTAGGCCAAATATCTATTGGGGGAATATGTCCAAAAAACTGTTCGTAACTTTCTAGCGTCTTGCTATACCAACTGCCAAATTTTAATTGCTCGGATGAACCCCCACGAGTCGGCTCGTGATGTAATGTGGTTTGCAAAATTTTGGGACAGAACTCTTGCCAGTACAATCGCGTATAGGTCAGATGTAAATGCCAAACTTGATCGATTTGGTCGGATGGCGTGACCGGATGTCCTGCTGCAACGGCTAGAAATATAAACTTTTTGTATTCCTCGATCGCTCTCTGAGTATAGCCTAAGGACCAGCCGTTATCTTTTGCTAATCGTTGGCTGAAAGATAATTGACTATCTGGCCGATCCAAGGCAAATGCCTGAATTCTTTTGTATAGCTCTATCTGTTGAAAGTTCATCGTCCCTAATGGGCTATCCATAAACCCGGCCTCCCGAAAAAAACTGTTTCTAGTCGTTTATTTAGGCCGAAGAGGCTTAACTATGCGTTAAGTTTAAATTTCTTTACAAAAAGCTGGATGCCAACTATCCCTCTTTCAACTGGGCAATAAGTCTCGGAAACCCAAAAGAAAGTTGAGGAAAGTGACAGAAGCGGTTAGGTGAGGATAAAATACCAGTGGTCGCTTTAATATCACCTGAATAGTCGGTTTTTTGTGTCTTTCCCGAGACTATCGGCTGCTACCACTGGTTTGCTGTTGTTTGTTGTTGTAATCCGAGGAAATATAGTTCTTGCGTTCCCAAGCGCCTGAACTGCATTTGTCTCTCTAGTAACAATTGTAACAGACAATACCCATTTTGTGTAAAAAAAAGTAAACAATTTGGTAAAAAATTATTTTTTGCGGTAATCCTCAACCCTCTGAGGACAGCCCCAGATTACCGTTTCCTGTTTGTAAACCACCATACCGGGCTTTGCGCCCTTGGGTTTATAGACGTATTTGGGACGGGTATAGACGACGGGAACCTGTTCACTATGGCGAGCGCGGCTATAATAAGCGGCGTAATCGGCGGCAAATTGCAGATCGGCGGCTTCTGGAACTGTACCGGGGGTTAAACGGAGTAAAACGTGACTACCAGCAATTTCTTGACTATGAAACCAGATATCGTAATCGCTGGCGCTACGAAAAGTTAGCCGATCATTTTGACGGTTATTTCTGCCAATCCATAATTCTACTCCAGAGGGAGTAATAAAGCGCATGGGTTCAGATTCTTTATTATTCGTCCGATTACGCTGGTAATTGCTTTCTAGATACTTTTGTTGGATTAATTCTTCTTGTATCTCGTCTAATGCCTGTAAATCTTCGCTGCTGCTATAATTTTCTAGTTGACTTAAACTCGATCGCACTTGTTCGAGATAATTAATTTCACTGACCACTTCCTCTAATAAAGGTTCCACCGCTAACCGCGCCCTTTTTAATTTCTGATGTTGTTTATACAAATATTGGGCATTCTGCACGGGATTTCTTTCGGGATCGAGAGGAATAATTACAGGTTTTCCTGTCTGGAAATCCGCCAAACTAATGCTAGTCATTCCCTGCTGTATTTGCTGCAGATTTGCCATTAATAAATCCCCTTGCTCTTTATAGCGATCGGCATGAGCAGATTCTGCTAGTCTTGTTTGAAATCCTGCGGCTTTGGTTTGCAGTTTAGTCAGTAAAGAGGTGATTTTTTGGCTTAATTTTTGCTGTAGTTGTCGAAAGCTTTCTTGATTAATTTGGTCGCTATAATAACGGTTTAATAATTCTTGGACATTTTTAGCCGCTGCCAGTATCTCCCCACCGATCACCGTATAACCTTCTCTTGTCCATCCGGGTTTAAAGGTTTTATTTTCCAAGATTTTTAACCATTCTTGCCAAGCTGAAAAGAGCTTTTCCCAATCGGTATTATCTAACTGATCCGTGTTTAATTTCGGGTGAATTTTTGCTTTTTGTAACAGCGATCGAGCGATGACTGGACTAACCCCACGATAGGTACTAACTAGCTGTTTTTCGATAGTTTTAGGGATTAAACTAACTCGGGCTTGCCAACTGCTCAAGGATTCTTCTAAACTGGGATTTGTTGCCAATAAAACGGGGGGTAGTTGATAGATTTGTCCCGTTTGTACGGTGCGAACACTAGACTGGGTAGCATTAACTTGATGGGCAACGGTGACAATTTGATTATCAGCCGCAGTTAAAATAACATTGCTATATTTGCCCATAATTTCTATATACAAATGCCCCAGGGCCGGATCATCGGGACGTTGGGCAAATTGTAGATCGATGACTCTTTCCCACGGGGCAACAAATGCTAATTTTGTCAGGGCAAAACCATTGAGTTGATGACGCAATTGATCGCTGAAAGTGAAGGTATCTGGGACTTTTGGCGGTGGATCACCAATATGCAGCCGCGCCCCTTGGGGATGCCAAGAAATAATTAACCATCCCTTGCGATCGAAGGTTCGTAAATGGAGGGCGATCGTTTGGCGATCAATTTGATACACTTGTTCTAGTCTCGCCGGCAGCCAAACGGCAGCAATTTCGGCACAAGTGGCGCTGAGGGTGGTAAAGTCTACGGATTGCATTTTCAGTTATCAGTTATCAGCTGTAGGGTGGGTTAGGCGACGGTAACTGCTACAGTTTAGTATTGATTTTGTGTTCGCCGTAACCCACCAAATTATTGCTCCTTTTTTCTCGGTGCTTTAGGTTGGTGCGTTACGCTGCGCTAACGCACCCTACTGGACTGTTTCAGCTAAAATAGGGCAATAGATTTCGGCTTAAAGTCTTAGATTATAGAATTTATAGCATTTTTCTAATACACCAAATTAGCTGAAACAAACCACTACTTTTTACTTTTATAAAAGGGTTTTTTGACTACGGTAGCGGGGTAGGTAGTGCCGCGGATTTCTACTTCGATCGCCTGTCCGATCGAGGCGAAAGGTGTGGGAAGATAGGCTAAAGCGATCGCTGTGTTTAAAGTTGGTGATAAAGTGCCACTGGTGACTTTACCCACCACTTCCCCAGCGAATACTACCGGATAATCGTGACGGGCGATATGTTTGCCGGACATCTGCAATCCCACCAAGCGCCGATTCACACCATTAAGTTTTTGGTCTTCAAGGACATTGCGACCGATAAAATCGCCTTTTTCTGGCAGATGAACCAACCAATTTAAGCCTGCCTCTAGGGGACTCGTGCTATCGTCGATATCCTGTCCATAAAGGGCTAAAGCTGCCTCTAAACGCAGGGTATCCCGGGCCCCTAAACCGCAGGGAGTCACCCCTAAATTTAAGAATTCTCTCCAAAGTTGCTGCCCGATTTCAGGAGCGGCCATAATTTCAAAACCATCTTCTCCCGTGTAACCAGTCCTAGCGATAAAAACTTTTTCCCCGAAAAGCTGGCTTTCCCAGTGATTAAATAGGCCAAAATCGCTTAATTTTTCCCCAATCAAGGGCTGTAAAATTGTGGCTGCCTTGGGTCCTTGCAGGGCGATTAAGACTCTTTCTCGGGATAAATCCTTTAATTTAACCCCCGAACCCTCTAAATTGCCTAAAATCCACTCTCGATCTTTATCGGTGGTTGCGGCATTAACAATTAATACGCCTTGGCTTTCGCTTTGGTAGTAAAAGATAATATCATCGATTATGCCACCGTCTGGGTTAAGTAAAACGCTATACTGTGCCTTTCCTGCGCTTAAACGGGCTAAATTAGACGGAACTAGGGTTTGGAGAGATTGAACCAGATTATCTCCAGTTAAGATAAATTTGCCCATGTGGGAAATGTCAAACATCCCGACACCATTGCGGACAGCATTATGTTCGATTTTTAGGCCGCTAAACTGTATCGGCATCTCCCAACCCGCAAAAGGGGTAAATTTGCTGGTTTGTTGGGCAATTAGGTCGTATAAGGGGGTACGAATAGCGGGGGAAGTTGCTTCTTGGTTAGCCACGGTGATCTCGATCGAATGGTTTTCTGCCTAGAGTAGCATAGCAGTTATCAGGAGACTCCGAGACAGGAGATTATTTTTATTTATTCTCCCCACTTCCCCACACCCCACACCCCACTTCCCCACTTCCCCACTTCCCAATTCATAATTCCCACTCCCTTAACCTTTCTCGCACCCTGTCAATGGGAATTGCGAAACCGCAGCCCAATTTAACGGCATTTTCCAGGGGTTTAGGAGTAGAAGAATTGGCACAAAATAAACTCGCTTGGGAAATCACTCCCACCACTTGATTTTTATCGTTTAAAACTGGACTTCCCGACTGTCCAGAAACGACAAACATGGATAAACTTAAGGATTTTTCGTTATGATCATTAACAGTGCCTTTGCTGACAGTCCAATCTTTTTGATTAAAAGGATTACCGATCGAGATTACCGGTTGATTAGGGGCAATTGGTAGGGGTGCTAAAGCTAAAGGTTTTAAATCTGGGGGGGGATTTTTTACCTCTAATACTGCTAAATCGAGCCAGTCATTAGCTGGGGTAATGTGGAGAATTTTAGCTTTTGAACGCTTGGGAATTTTTCCCTTGGGTGGTTGGCTATAATACTCGACAAAAATGCGTGCCCCTGCATCGATTTCTTGACGGTAATTCGTAACCACATGGCGGTTAGTCACGATCCAAGCTGTATCTTGATCTCGTTGTAATAACCAACCAGTGCCGATACCATTGTTATTTTTGCCACGAATGACAATTTTAACAATTGAGCGTTTTAAATTCACCAGAGGATCACTCTTAACACTGGGAATTATCTCTGGCATTTTTAATAATTCGGGATTGTCGTGAATTAATCGTCCCCGTTGGATTTCCTGTAAAATAAATCTAACTTCTGATAAATTGGGATCAATTTCTACGGCCTGCCGACACCAATTTAGACCCTCATCGATCTGACCGTTGTTGATATAGATATAACAGAGATTTTCGTAAATATTGGCATTTTTGGGACTAATTTGGCGCGCCTGTTGAAAAACTGCCATCGCTTCCCCTAGTTTTCCCTGTTCCGCTAAAGCTTCGCCCAGATAATTATAAATATCCCCATCTTTAGGGGTGTAAATTAAAGCCTGTTGATATATTTGCTCTGCTTCCTCCCATTTTCCCTGTTTTGCTAGGGTTTCTCCTAATTTTTTGTAGGTTTCACCCTGACTAGGTATCAATTCTAGAGCTTGCTGATAGGCATAACTGGCCTCTGGCCAGAGTTGCTGTTCACTGTAGGCCTTTCCCAGATAAAAATAGGCTTTTCCCTGAGTAGGATCGAGAAAAACCGCTGCTTGCAGAGCTTTCGCCGCCTCATCCCAACGTTGTAAACTATAGAGAGCTTTTCCTAGCTGAAATTGCGCTTTAAAAGTTGGTTTAATGATCATTGCTTTTTGGTAAGCATCGAGTGCCTCTGACCATTTTTCCTCTTGCGCGAAGGTGTCTCCCAAAGCCACTAAAGAATTACTTTGGGAGGGTTCCATCGGTGGTTTATCGTTAACGATAAAGCCATGATTATAGGCTTGTAAGGCTTCAGAATAGCGTTTTTGACTTTGTAAGACCTGAGCGATTTTTATATGGGCTTGGGCCGAATTTTCGTGAAAAGATAAAACTGTTCGGTAAGCAGACAGAGCCGATTCCTTCTCCCCCGCGGCCAAAAGTTGATCGCCTTGCCAAAGATAAGCCAAGGCAATCAGATAAAAAATAGCAAAGGGAGCGGCGGCGATGAAGGCAATAATTACAAATATTTGCCAGGATTTGCCAGAATAGCGGCGACCGATTTTAAGCTCTTTTCTTTTCATTTCTTGGTTAGGATAGACAACAGGCCAGAGGTGGTTCGATAATCGCCCTAGACCAATTTAGATGCGCGGGCCGCTTACACATATTTTTGCTTTTCCTCTTGCCCTTTCCGAAGTTCTGCTCCTCCTTCTTTCTGGGGTATGAATTTGACACTCCTGGGCCTAAAGGCGTGAGGATTCTCGAAGCTCATCACTGCACTTTCTGGTTTCCCTTACTCACGTCTTACACGATTATTTCTGAACCGAGATTACTAGAATATCAGTTGCTATCTAGTTTCCCTTTTTGTGTTTCACTCTCCAAGCGTTTTCCTATTTCAAGGAAAATTCGGATACGCCCTACCCTATCTGTCTTACGACAAAAGTTTTTCTTCGATTCATTCAGTCTTTTTGAAGACTTACGTCCCTGTTTAAAGAGTTTTCGGTGGCTCTTGTCTATCTATTTTTCCCTCAACAGTGCTGCACTGTTTCAGCCGAATTTTCACGATGTGCGACGGCATTGCAACCTGAAGACTCTAATATTGTATCACCAAGTCCCCCTAGAAGGGGGAGGCTTTAAACCCAAATTTTCGGTAATTTTGTGCAACTACTTACCGATTACTGCTGCGAGCGCTGGGTAGGATTAACATAGCATCACCGAAGGAATAGAAACGGAAACGCTCTTGGATAGCTTCTTGATACAATGCCAGTAGTCTTTCCCGTCCGATTAAGGCACTGACTAACATCATCAAACTGGACTTGGGTAGGTGAAAATTAGTGATCATGCCGTCGATAACTCGCCATTGATAACCCGGATAGACAAATAAATTCGTTTTTCCCTGAAAAGCGGTTAATTTCTCGCTCTTACTTTCTTTAATTGCCCCTTCCAAGGCGCGAGCTACCGTGGTCCCCACGGCGATAATCCGGCCACCTCTAGCCTTTGTTTGGGCGATTTTTTCGGCAGTTTCGGCGGAAATCTGCAAAAATTCTTGGTGCATTAGGTGTTCTGTAATATTTTCCACTTCCACGGGACGAAAGGTTCCCACTCCCACATGAAGGGTGATATAGGCGGTATCTATACCCTTCTGGGCGAGCTTATGGAATAATTCGGGAGTAAAATGTAATCCTGCCGTGGGAGCGGCCACAGAACCCTGTTTATCGGCGTAAACTGTTTGATAACGGTCTTCTTCCGCCTCTGATTCGGTGACGTAGGGGGGGAAAGGAATATGACCGTACTCCTCCAACATATCCCAAAAACTGCGCCCGGGATGACGTTGAAATTGCAGCAGACGACCACCGGTGTTCAGATCTCGATCGATTACTTTCGCTAACCATAATTTTTCTTGGTCTTCCGTCGGCCCTGTTTTCGGATAAAAAAGGACTTCTGAACCGACTTTAAAGCGTTTTCCCGGTTTCACCAGAGATAACCAACGATGGTCATCTTGTTCTTCTAATAGTAATATTTCTACGGGTGCGCCCGTGGTTTTACGTCCAAATAAACGGGCCGGAATCACGCGGGTATCGTTGAAAACCAGCAAATCCCCCGACTCTAACCAAGTGGGTAAATCCCGAAAAATAGCTAAATTATGACTATTGGGAGAATCTACCACCAAAAGACGGGAACTATCCCGGGTTTCTGCGGGATTTTGGGCAATTAACTCCGGAGGAAGGTGATAATCGTAGCTGGAGAGTAATTGGTCAGGGATCATCATCATTATCATCATAAAGATCTTCGCAAAAGTTGGGTAATCCTACCCAGGCGAACTTCACTAAATCGGGGATTTCTCCCCTTGGTATCGAGAACGGTTTATCGTCAGACTTAGATATATAACACTAATCGTGACTATTAGCCAATAGCCCGGCGGCCACTATGGACTATCTCTATTTTCTTGCTAATGCTAGTTTAACGCTACGAGTCACCGAATACCTGCGATCGATGACTCATCTGCCTTCCTCCGTGATGACGGTTATCCATCAGATTAACGGTTGGGTGGTCAAGGTAAAGTTTAATCAAATGCTGACTCCTTGCCAACACGGTGATTTTCGCGCCTACATGAATGAGTTAGGGATTACCTATCAACCGGAAATGCGTCTCCAGATGGTTTTTTGGAGTTTGGAAACGGGACAATCTCCTATTGATGTCATGCGTCGTTATCAAGTGGCGATCGTGTCCCATGGTACCCCGGATCAGCAAGATATAGAGGCTTTTCGGCAACAATTTACTAAGGGTTTAGGATACTGTCCGGAAACTCTGGCCTAGGGTTTATTTTCTTTCGGGATGCTCTTCTAGGGCAACTACAGGACTTAAATCGTTGATGTGATCAATTAACTGATACAAGCGTCCGTAACTCTTGCCGTTAAAGTAAAAAACTAGACGGGGTAAATGGTGGCTGGAATCCCGATTCTCTCGTTCTAGAATTTGACTAGGTGCGATTTTACCCTTAACTAGGATATCGCCGAAGTTTTGGTTAATTTGTTCGATCTGTTCCCCGCTTAGTTCGTGATTAAGACGAATAACAAAGGATTCTCCCACAAAACGGCTGGAGTGATACACCCGATAGAAGTGGCGAATTGTTTGACAAGCGTAGTCTAGATCGTTGGTAATTGTATAAAAATTCCGATCTTCGGCGGATATCAGTCCTCTTTTTTGCAGATTTTCACTAATTTGTTCTTGCCAAGTTTGCCAGTAATCCCCATCAGGCTCATCAATTAATACTAGGGGTGCAGGTCCGTATTTACCGGTTTGACAGAGGGTAAGCGTCTCAAAGGCCTCATCTTGGGTGCCAAAACCACCGGGGAATAAAGCTACTGCGTCACTTTCCCGCAGAAAAAATAGTTTTCTGGTAAAGAAATATTTAAAATCGATTAATTTGGCATCATTTATGATATAGGGATTAGCCCCCTGTTCAAAAGGTAGCTGAATATTTAATCCGAAGGAATTTTCCCGTCCGGCGCCTTCATTCCCTGCTTGCATGATGCCACCCCCAGCGCCGGTTAACACCATAAAACCGTATTGACTAATACAGCGAGCGAAGTCCACTGCCAGACGGTATTCACTGCTGTCGGGTTTGATGCGTGCCGAGCCAAAAATGGTCAGTTTACGAATGTGACGGTAGGGGTAAAATACCTGAAATCCCTTTTCTAGATCTTCGATCGCATAGGTTAAAATTTTCCAATCCAGGCGATCGATTTCCTCCTCGGCAATTCTGACTATTGCTTCCAGAGCTCTTTGAATCCATTTACCATCTTTTAAGTGGGGCAAATGTTGCACCAATTTCAGCAAGTCTTCGGTTAATTCAGAATAGGAATTTTCCATTGGTGGGTTGGGTTTTGGGTGTTAGGGTGTTGGGGTGGTCACTGCGTGCGCGTTGCGGGGGGTTTTAGGGTGTTGGGGAAGATATTTCTTAGTCCCCATTTCCCCATTTAAGTAGGGAGGCACAATTATTTGTAGGATGGGTTAGCGGTAGCGTAACCCATGCGGGCGTTGGGTTTCATGCTTCAACCCAACCTACGTTCATCTTATATTTAATTCCACCCACCTACTTATATGTCCATTAGTTAACTATTCAAAAACTTAAAGATCACTGTTCAGGATTATTTATTGCCTGATTAACTTGGGTGATTTGGGTTTGAAAATATTGTTCACGATAACGGATAGCTTGGGCTAATTCCGCACCTTTTTGGAAAGCGAGTAAAGCTTGGGGATAATTTTTTCTCTCTAGATAAATTTGACCGATTTGATCGTAGGTGTTCATTAAACCGTAGTAATTATAACCCAATTCATGGACTTTAATTAATTCTTGATAGATTTGTAAAGCATAATCTACCTGTTGATAACTTTTATAGAGTTCGGCCAACTTATTTAAAGCCTCTCCTGCGGTGCCGTACTGTTGTAAAGCAAAAGCGAGAGAATAGGCTTCTTGAAAGTTTTGGCTGGCTTTATTTGCATCTTTTAAAGCTTGATAATCTAAACCAATTTGAATTTTTAGATCGGGAATTAACTGTATTTGCTGATTTCTGATTTGGGTTTCAGCTATTTCTTCTTTAATTTTCACGGCGTTAGCTGGTTGCAGAGATTCTCGATAAATTTCTGCTAGTCTTTGCAAATAAATTCCTTGATTCAAAGAATTATTCTGCACCTTAGAAATAGTTAATAATTCCTCATAGACTGGAGCTGCTTTTTGATAATCAAAACGGGATAAATGAATTTGACCAAGTTGATTTAAAGTTGCTTCTACTGCCACATTATCACCAGATTGTCTGGCATTAGCTAGAATTTTATCATAGATAATTATCGCCTCATTAAAAGCTCGTACCTGTTGATAGGATGTACCTAATAATGCTAATAACTCCCCGTCCATTGTCTGGTTAGTTTCTGCGGTTTGTTGCAGAGCTTTTAAACGAGCAGTAATTAATTTAACATCCTCGGTTCGATCTCGATTCCAAGCTGCTAACCCCACTTTTCCCAAAGATTTTACTTCTTCTTTTGCTCCTAAATAACGATTTAATTTAATCACTTCATACCAGATAGGAAAAGCTTCCTCATTTAATCCCGCATCGTATTTAGCCTGAGCTTCAGCATCGCGTTGATCGATGTATAATAACAGCTGACGACGCTCCAAGGGAGTTAAAGGGCGATCGATTGCGGGTAATAAAGGACTTTTTAGGGGAGTTTCGAGGGGATTGGGTGCAGGGGTTTCTGTTTGTGCTAGGAGAGGAAGGGAAGTACCGATCAAACAGAGCCATAAACCGAGAGAAAAACGTAGCATAATAGATTGATAAGAGCGTAGTAGAGGATGATATTTTGTGATCGATCGATTCTATAAGACACTGACTGCCGAAAATTTGCGTTTCCCAATTTTGGGTTTAATTGCTAGTTTGATTGTAACCTTTAGTCTGGGGGCCTGTGGTGTCTCCCCGCAAGTTTTAGCAGAACAACGAATGTTTCTACCCCTCTCGGTCGAGTTTTTGGGAGAATATCAATTGCCACAAGCGGATTATCAAGGGACAAGGGTGGGGGGATTATCGGCAATTACCTATGATCGTGCCAATAACCGCTTTTATCTCCTCAGTGATGATCGTTCTCAGAAAGCTCCGGCCCGCTTTTATCGAGCTAGTTTGCAGATAAATGGTGAAAAAATCGAAAAAGTGAATTTAGAGGCAGTCACGTTCCTAAAAGATGGCAAGGGAGAAACGTTTAAAAAGGGATCGATCGACCCGGAAGGTATCGCTTTTTCGCCCCGACAAACTTTGTTTATTTCCAGTGAAGGTGCGGTTAAACAGGGAATTGCTCCTTTTATTGCTGAATTTGATTTGCAGGGACAATTAAAGGAGTCTTTGTTAATTCCTAATCGCTTTTTACCGGATGATAGCAATCAAAAAGGAATACAGGATAATTTAGGGTTTGAATCCTTAACTTTAGGGATTACCAGCACTCTCAAAGACGATCCTTTTCGTTTGTTTACTGCCACAGAAAACGCTTTAATTCAAGATAGTCCCACGGGAAAAAGAGCAGAAAATCTCAGAGTGCGACTTCTTCATTATGTTATTGATCCGATTGGTGCGCCTGTGTTAGTATCAGAACAATTGTATGTGTTAGATGAGCCACCCAGTGGTGCGAGATACTACGGTTTAACGGAATTATTAGCTTTAGAAAAAGAGGGTTATTTTCTCAGTTTAGAGCGAACTTTTGGTTTAGAAGGTTTTGGAGCGAAACTATTTCAGGTAGTTAATGGGAGTGCCACCGATACGTCGAAAATTGCTCGGATACCGGGAGAATTAGAAGCTTTACAGGTGCAACCCTTGCGGAAAAAATTATTACTAGATTTAGGGACTTTAGGGATTGATTTAGATAATTTGGAAGGAATGACCCTCGGTCCAAGATTAGCTGATGGCAGTCGCTCTTTGATTTTAGTCAGTGATGATAATTTTAATCCGAATCAGGTCAATCAGTTTTTACTATTTCGACTCAAGGAAAAATAAACAAGAGATGGTTAATTGCCTCACCTATCCCCTTCTGGGAGAAGGATTGGGGTGAGGACTACCAATAAAGAAAAATGGGATAAATAGCCGGTTTAAAGACAAAACGGCCGGTTAATAATCACTTTTTTCGATATCTTTGCGAATATCATTCAGGTCAATATAGCGATCGGTGGCATTTCGCAATTCCCTAGCGATCATCCCTTCCGTAGAAACTACAGTAATATGAGTATTTTTAGAGCGCAATAGTTCGATCGCTCGTTCAAAATCGCCATCACCGCTAAATAAAATCACTCGATCGTATTGATCGACGGTATTAAACATATCGACGACAATTTCGATATCTAAATTAGCTTTCTGGGAAAAACGACCGGAACTATCATCATAATATTCTTTCAAAATTTTTGTTCTCACCGTATAACCCAAACTAATTAAAGCATCGCGAAAACCTCTTTGATCTTGGGAATCTTTTAAACCCGTGTACCAAAAGGCATTAATTAACATAATATTCGGGTCGTTGGTGAAGTAATTTAACACCTTACGCGGGTCAAAAAACCAACCATTTTTTTGTTGAGCATAAAACATATTATTGCCATCCACAAAAATCGAAAGGCGATCTTTCGGACGGCCGCCACCATTACAATGACAAAGACCGGCTTCTGTCATACAAAATACATACCTAATTTTTTATAGAGTTTAACTATAAAATTACCTTTGAGTAATTTTACGGGGGAAAACGACTATTCTTTGAGGAATAGCGGTGATTTGAGAGCAAAAAGATAGCAACTAAAATAAAAATTAGCTTTTTTATCTAAGTAGGGAGGCACAATTATTTGTAGGATGGGTTAGCGGTAGCGTAACCCATGCGGGCGTTGGGTTTCATGCTTCAACCCAACCTACGTTCATCTTATATTTAATTCCACCCACCCACTTAGGAGACAAACTAGATAATAGTTTCGGAATAATTAAAAGTGATAATAGAGAGATTGTACAGTAATTAGGTCATTTTGATCATCTTTCTTGATAGATGGGTATCAACAAGGCTGGTTAGATCAGGTAGGAACACCAATCACTCCAACCTCCAGAATATAGCTTAACATTGTCGTATCCGGCTAGGGTAAGGGAAAGGATATTGACACAGGCTGTCACTCCCGAACCACAGTAGAGGATAATTTCTCGATCGCCTTGCCGCTCTTGCCAACGTTGTGTTTGCTGGGCCGGGGGTTGAGAAAAACCCTGACTATCGGTGACTTCTAACCAGGGATAATTAAGCGCCCCCTCGATGTGGCCGGCGATCGGATCGATCGGTTCCCTTTCGCCCCGATAGCGATCGCTTTCCCTGGCATCAATTAACACCACTCCCCCTTGCTCTTTTTGCCTTTTTACCTCCTCGATCGTGACTACCCAATCCTCTTGAACTTGGGGGAGAAAAGCGCCGGTTTTCGGCACAGGTATCTGATTGGAGACGGGATAACCGGCATTTAACCAATTTTGCCAACCACCATCGAGAATGCTGACTCGTTCATGGCCCAGATAACGTAATAACCACCAGAGACGACTGGCAAAGGCAAAACGGGAGGCATCGTAGGCGATGACATGAGTTTGGCCGGAAATCACCCCTAAAGAGCTTAATTTAGCGGCTATTGTCTGCGGATTCGGTAAAGGATGACGGCCGCCATGACGGGCAATGGGAGCCGATAAATCGTGATCGAGGTGTAAATAGAAGGAATTTTGAATATGATTGGCTAAATACTCTTGATAACCGAGATCGGGATTGTTTAATTGAAAACGACAGTCAATAACCATCAGATCGGGGCGATCGAGATTAGTCACTAACCAACTAGGAGAAACGAGGGGCGCGATCGGATTCATGGCGGGAAAATTGTTTAATAATTAACAGACAGTTGCGCTGATCTTCGCTGCGAGTATAACTGAGTTGATCGGCGATTTTTTGGAGGATCGGCAGTCCTTGCCCATGACCAGAGAAACTATAGTCATGATAGGCGTTTTTCTCGATAAAGTCCTCTAAATCGAAGGCGGAACCCCGATCCCAGATGCGAATTTCCATCTGGGATCGGGTAATCTCGATCTCGATCTTGATCGGGATTTCGGGAGGTAGGTGTCGGTGAGCGTGACGGACTGCATTGGTAAAACCTTCGGCAAGAGCAAGCTGACACTGGAGCCAGTCTTTTTGGGGAATGCCCGCTGGTTCAAGTTGCTCAAAATATTTTAAAACGGTATCTAAGGACTTGAGATCGCTATCTACCTGAAAAGAAATCTTCACCCCCGGCTTACCTCTCCAATGCCTTACGCTAGAAGTTATACCATTTTTCCCAAACTATGACTGATGTGTTAGCTCGATTCTGGATTTAATCCCTGGTTGAGGGACAAGCAAAGTCATCTGTCAGGGAGTCGGGGGTAGGCAGTAAGATTGAGATAGTCAAGTCACAAAAAAGATGGTACGAATTCTAGTAATTGATGATGATGGAGTAATTCAAACGTTTTTGAGCCGCGCTTTGCGGAAGGAATACGAGGTTTTTATTGCCAGTGATGGGGAAGAAGGATTAAAGCAAGCGGGGCAACTAAAACCAGCGATGATTATTTGTGATTGGATGATGCCGGGGATCGATGGCTTGGAAGTTTGCCGGCAAATTAAGCTCAATCCCCAACTGTCAACAACTTTTTTTATCCTCTTAACTTCTTTGGGATCGGTGGAGGATCGGGTCAAGGGATTGGATGCGGGGGCGGATGATTTTTTATGCAAACCGATCGAGATTAATGAGTTAAGAGCGCGCGTGCGGGCGGGAATTCGTTTGCATCAATTAAGTCATGATCTGCAAGCGCAAAAACAATTACTAGAAATGGAGTTAGCGGAAGCGGCGGCATATGTGCGATCACTGTTACCAGAACCTTTTATTTCTCCAAAACTTGCTATCGATTTTCGCTTCCTTCCTTCTCGTCGATTGGGGGGGGATGGATTTGATTATTATTGGTTAGATAATGACCATTTGATGTTATATCTTTTAGATGTGGCTGGCCATGGTTTGCGAGCGGCTTTACCTTCCCTTTCGGTGATTAATTTACTCCGTTCTCATGGTTTAACTCAGGTGAATTACTATCAACCTAATCAGGTTTTACATGGGTTAAATCAAGTTTATCAAATCAGTCCTAAGAATGATAAATATTTTACTATCTGGTACGGGATTTATGATCAGAAACAACAACAGTTAACCTATGCCAGTGCCGGTCATCCCCCGGCAGTTCTCCTGACTCAAAAACCTTTTGGACAGATGATTGAAACCAGACTGAAAGCCCCCGGTTTTCCCATCGGAATGTTTCCGGAAGCAGAATATATCAATCAGGTTCAATCCCTGAATTTCTCCAGTAGCCTTTATCTTTTTAGCGATGGAATTTACGAGATCGATTGTGCTGATGGTAGGATGTGGGGACTAGAAAACTTTATTCAATCTTTACGAAATTATCACTGTAATTCTGCTAAAAATATCGATAATTTTATTGAAAAAATTCAAGCTTTACAATTTGATGGTAATTTTAGGGATGATCTTTCGATCATGCAGGTGGATTTTCGTTAAGTACCTAAGCAAAATTAATTACACATTTCGATAAAGCTTTTGCATGAGTGCCTCTTGCCTTTTGCCTATCCCAACCAATAAATTAATTTTGCACGACTACTTAGGGTCTGCGGCAAAAAGTAGGGGCGAAGCATTCGGGCAATAACCTATCGGTGAAACCGTAGATTTTCTATCCGAATGCTTCGCCCCTACAGGACGCGGGCCGATGAAGACGCAAGGTTTTGAAGCACGATTCTCTCAAAATCTTGCACCTGTGGGAGCAAGAAAAGGCACAAAACCCTTACCCTGCCTACATTTCACATTTATTCAGCCAGCCCTACTTAATTAACTTCCGAGGATTTTTTGTTCTAATTCTTCTCGGTTATTAAAAATTTCAAAAACTCGATCCATATCGGTCAATTCAAACAACATTTTTATCTGCTCATTAATCGAGCAGATCAATAGTTTCCCCCCCGCAGAACGCACGGTTTTCAAGGATAAAACTAGAGCACCTAAACCAGAACTATCCATAAAGGTGACATCCTTGAAATCAACGATAATCACCTCTGAACCTCCCTGCACAGCTTCAGCAATTTCTTGGCGAAATTGGCTGGCTTGGTTGCCATCTAAAATACCCGATGGTTGAATAACTTTGATTGAAGAACTCATAAAAAAAAGGAAAAATTAAATGTTTTCTACCTGCTCACTCATAACGACTCGCTGAAATCTGCTGACAGCAGCTAATCTTTAACTATTTTTAACATATTAAGGCCAAGAAAAGCGCAAAATTAAAAATAGGAATTTTTGAAACTGCATGGAAAGTTACGATGTCATCCTCATCGGTGCGGGGCATAATGGTTTAGTTTGTGCCGCCTATCTCCTCAAAGCCGGTTATCGCGTCCTCCTTCTGGAACAGCGTAGCGTACCCGGAGGAGCGGCTACCACAGAAGCGGTTATCCCAGATCTGGCCCCCGATTTTAAGTTTAATCTCTGTGCGATCGATCACGAATTTATCTTTTTAGGACCGGTAATTGAGGAATTGGAGCTAAAACGCCACGGATTAGAGTATTTATTCTTCGATCCTACCGTTTTCTGTCCCCATCCCTCTGGCCAATATTTTCTTTCCTATCGCTCTCTGGAAAAAACTCACGCCGCAATTGCCCAGTTTTGTCCGCGAGATGCCGATCGCTACCTTCAGTTTATCGACTATTGGGCACAGTTGATGAATGCGATCGGTCCTTGGTTTAACGCTCCGCCCCAAGATTTGCTCAGAATCGCCCGCAATTATAACTCTAGTGCCTTAGCTAGTGTCTGGAAAGCGATCGGCTCGAAAAAGAAACTGCTCGACTTCATCCGCACGATGATTACTTCCCCCGAAGATGTCCTCAATGAGTGGTTTGAGAGCGAATTTGTCAAAGCACCCCTGGCTCGTCTAGCGGCGGAAATTGGCGCTCCTCCCTCCCAAAAAGGCATTACCTCTGGGATGATGATGATGGCGATGCGTCATTCTCCCGGGGTGGCTCGCCCTCGTGGTGGTACGGGCGCACTAACCGAGGCTCTGGTGAAATGTGTTGTCAGTCTCGGTGGGGTAATTTTAACCGAGCAGAAAGTTAAACAGATTCTGATGGAGGAAGGACAAGCGATCGGGGTTAGAGTGGACTCTGGACAAGAATATCTGGCAAAAGCGGGTGTTATCTCTAATATTGACGCTAGACGAGTCTTTTTACAGTTAGTCGCCCCCGCCGATGTGGATGCCGCCGATCCGGAATTGCGAGAAAGGGTAGAACGGCGAATTGTCAATAACAATGAAACAATTCTTAAAATTGATTGCGCCCTCGCCGAAGCACCAAGGTTCGAGGCTTACGATCACAAAGAGGAGTATTTACAGGGAACGATTCTCATCGCCGATTCCGTGCGTCACGTTGAACAGGCCCACGCTTTAACGATTTTGGGGCAGATTCCCGACGAAAATCCCTCGATGTACCTAGATGTACCCACTATTCTCGATCCCTCCATGGCTCCCCAAGGTAAGCATACCCTCTGGATCGAATTTTTTGCCCCCTATCAGATTGCCGGGGCCGAGGGAACAGGATTAAACGGCACGGGATGGACGGAAGAATTAAAAAATCGCGTGGCCGATCGAGTTCTTGATAAACTGGCCGATTATGCCCCAAATCTCAAATCCGCCATTATTGCCCGTCGGGTGGAAAGTCCGGCCGAATTAGCTAATCGTTTGGGTTCCTATAAAGGTAATTACTATCATCTTGATATGACCTTAGATCAGATGATTTTCCTGCGTCCTTTGCCGGAAATAGCTAACTACAAAACCCCAATTAAAAACCTTTATTTAACTGGGGCAGGAACTCACCCCGGCGGCTCAATTTCGGGAATGCCGGGGCGCAATTGCGCCCAGGTTTTCCTGCGGGATCGAAGCACTTTTCTGCAAAGATTATTCAACTAATACTAAATCCGTTGAGTATAGGCTACATATTAGGACAGGCACTCATACAAAAGGGAGAATAAATAATCAGTTTTTAATAACCGGATTTACTATGACAACAATTTTTGATTTTTGCAGGAGAGCTATCGAGTCGAGGAATACTCGTAGTCTTCGATAATATGGAGAAGTCGCATGGCTGAACTACAGGATTCTTCTAAAATTTCCTGTTTCTCCTGAGAATCTTCGATTAAATCTTCAGATACTAGACGCAGAGAACCTAAAAGACTATTAAGACTGCTTCTCGCTTCGTAGGATAAATAAGCTTTTCTTTTTTGCTCATCTTCCCTATTCTTAGAGTCGGCCTCTTTGCTATCACTAAATTGCAGAGCGTGTAAACGGGCATAATGACCACCTTGAGCTAATAATTCCTCATGATTGCCGATTTCTGCCACTTTTCCCTTGTCCAGCACCACAATTTGATAGGCTTTTCGAACAGTGGAAAGACGGTGAGCGATCACAAGAGTAGTCCGCTCGCGACAGAGTTCATCGATCGCTTCCTGTACTAAACGCTCAGAAATTGTATCCAAAGCACTGGTGGCTTCATCGAGAATGAGAAGATCTGGATCTCGCAGTAAGGCACGAGCGATCGCTAATCTTTGTTTTTGTCCCCCCGAAAGTCTCACTCCACGATCGCCAATTTCCGTATCCAGTCCTTCCGGCAGTTTGGAGATAAACTCGTAGGCATTCGCCCTTTTTGTCGCTGCTAAAATTTCTGCATCACTAACATCGCTTAATCCGTAGGCAATATTAAAACGGAGAGAATTATTAAAGAGAAAAGTATCTTGACTGACTATTCCCATGGCTTTTCTCACAGTTTTGATCTCATAATCCCTTAAATCTTGACCGTCAAAAAGAATCCTCCCGGCTGTAGGATCATAAAAGCGTGGTAATAAATCAGCAATTGTCGATTTTCCAGCCCCCGAAGCACCAACAAGAGCGATCATTTTTCCTTTTGGAATCCAAAGATCGATGCCCTTGAGAACTAATTCTTGATGACCGGGATAGGAAAATTGGACGTTATCAAAATGAATACCTGTCTCTAATCTTTGATAGGGAATAGAGCCATTGCTCATAAATGGTTTATTCTCTCGAATGAGAAAATCCGCTACCACCTCTACTGCGGAAACATCACCCAATAGACTACTCCTAGCACTGTTAATTTGACCAACTATCGGCAGGGCCCGGAAAAGTACATAGAGATAGGTCAATAAAATTGTCGCTAAAGCTTGAAGTTGTTCATTAAAAAGATAACGACCAGCAATGATAATTAAAGCAATAATAATTACCCCACCGATCTCATTGAGCGGAGCGATTACAGCATTATTAGTCTGGGCATCTAAACCCGCTTTCTCCCGGGCTTCGATATCTTCCACAATAGATTCTAATTCGTATCTTTCATTGCCTACCGCTTTAATTAGGCGAATTCCCGTTAACAGTTCCAACAGTTTATTAGTTTGCTGTTTAGCCTTTACGGTGATAATCTCTCCAAACTTTTTCGATCTCTTGACAAAGTATTGATTAAGCAGACCTAAAAAGCCACCCAAAAGACTAGAAAGAATAGTTAATTGCCAAGAAATTGATAATAAAATAGCCAAGTACATGAAAGCTGTGCCGATAATCTTAATCAGGTTTATGTAATTTCTAATTGATCCCACGGCTCGATTAATCTCCGACATGAAACGATTAAAAATATCTCCTATTTTACTTTTTACATAATAATCTATATCCACTTCTAGCAACAGAATAACTGAATCAATTCGCATATCTTTGGCCATAATTAAAGACAAGTAAGTTCCTAACAAATTACTAACAAAATTGGTACTATGCTTGAGAATTAAAATCCCTAATATCGCCGCAAACATCCAGAAAAAACGAGTATCGACCGAGAAAACCTCGAAAACTGAGAGCAGCTTTTTGATAATTTGGGGGGCATTTTTTAAGAGATCATTTTCGGGATTAATAAAAGAAATTAGTAAGGGGATAACTAAAACAGTTCCTACCCCATTAAATACGGTACTGACAAAGCCGATAACAATGCTGGAAACCACTAATAACCAGTGTTTCAGCGTATATTTAAGGAGAATTTGATTAGGATTCATCGCTATAAGTAATAAAGTAAATAGTCAACGGTCAATTATCCTACTCGCTACAATCTAATATTTCCCTTCCAGAGAAGTAATTATGCCAGAGAGAGTTGTCGCCATGGCGGTGGTACTATAGGAGGCGATACAGCGCTCTCTCGCTTTTAGTCCTCGTGCATTAGCCGAGTCGAGATGATTAAAAACTTCTCTAATTATGACAGCTAGTTGCTCTGGCGATCGAGGTTCGACTAAATAGCCAATATCAGCTAAAATTTCGGGAATATCTGCCACTTTAGTGGAAATAATCGGTTTAGCCATCGCCATACCATCGGTGAGTTTAATCGGAAATTGGGCGTTAGCCGTGGCTTCATCCCTCTGGGGAACGATAATAGCATGAGCAGCGGCCACAACTTCCGGCATTCGCTCGAGCGGTTGAGCAGGTAAATGAATTAACCAAGGTTGACCTTTTTCTAGCAAACTATCCAGATAACCATCCCCGATTTGGCGACCACCGACCACCACCAATTTAAAATCAGGATCGCCAATTTGATCTAAAGCGATTAAGACATCTTCTAAACCTTTGTGGGGTCTAGCAGTACCCGGGAACATTAAGACTTTATAGGCAGATAAACCGTATTTTTGACGACAAGCGACAGGATCGTAGAGATTGGGATCGAAAAGTTGCGTATCCTTGCCATTCGGTAAATAAATCCCCCCATAGCGCTTTTGCAAAAATTGATTATTAACCGTCACCGCATCAGCGCGGTTAATTAAATTTTCCATCCAACGCAGATAGAGAGGGTGATTCGGGTCCCTAAGCGCACCATTTTTTTTGAGGATATCCCTAGCTAATTGTCGGGGATGAGGACGATAGGACCATTGATCGCCACCAAACCAACTCATTTCCCAATCGTCAATATCGAGAATTAGGGGACGTGGGGAAAAAAAACGTTTCAGTAAACCGATGCCAAAACTGGTGGGACGGGGTTTAACCGCGTAGATAATCTCTCCGGAGAGGCGATCGAGTAAAGTTTTGATCTGGCCAAAAAACTGGGGATAATTATTGCCTTTGACCGATACCACCGGTAAATTCCCCGGTGGGGTTGGATAGATTTCCCGGCCAAAAATCGGGCCATAGACCGTCACCTGACAGTTTAGCTGTTGCAAGACTTGAGCAATCAAATAGACTCTTGTGCCACCACCACCGGATAAATCTGGTGCTAAAACAGAGATTTTTTTGTTCACGATCGCCGATCAATCCAGATTATCTAGCACGATAGGAGAATGTTAATCAATGTTAACGTTTTTGTCAATCTTAGGCGAACTTAACATTAATGCCACCGGAGATAGACTAGACAAAGAAAATTAACATATACATTGCCGAGACGACTAACTGAGTAAACATCACTGGTAAACCGTAGCGCAGAAAGGTATGAAAAGTAATTTTGCCCCCGTGTTGTTCAGCGATGCCGGCGGCGACAATATTAGAAGAAGCCCCCACTAAAGTACCATTACCCCCTAGGGTGGCCCCATACATCATCGCGTAGAAAAGCGGTAAAACTTCCGGGGGAAAAGAACCGGCATAATCGGGAGAAAGAACCTCTGTCCCGACTAAATTAACATTAACCAGGTACTGTTTCAGTAGTGGAACCATGGCCACCACTAGGGGAATATTCGGAACTACACTGGAAATAAAACCGACAAAAAACAGCAAGACTAGAGAACCTAAAAAGATATTTTTGCCTAAAATTATCGACAGAAATCCCGATACACTATTAACTACGCCAGTTTTTTCTAAGCCGCCAATTAGGACAAAAATTGACATAAAAAATAATAGGGTACTCCAGTCCACATCCCGGAGAATATTATGAACCGTATCTATCTTCGATTGCTGGGCTAAAAGTAGGGCTAAAGTGGCACCCATCAAAGCAACGGCCGCGGGAGAAATGGGTACGGGAAAAGATTCACCGACGACGAATAAAAATAAGACTAAAAAGACGATAATTCCCCCCAGAGCTAAGACGCGAGGATGATTAATTTTCGGATGGGGTAATTCTTCTAAATGCTCGAATTTTGTCCGCCAGATTTTCGGGAATAACCAAGGTAACATAACCAGAATGGTAATCACTGCCAAGGCACCACCTAAACTCAAGCGCTGTAGGTATTCCATGAAGGTGATATTAATAGAATCACCGACGATATAAGTAGCGGGATCACCAACAATCGTTAATAATCCGGAACTGTTGGCTACGAAAACCATCAGGATTAAGAGCGGCACAAAATCCACACCGATATCCTGTGCCAATGGGGGAATTAGAGGTGCTAATAACATCACCGTGGTAGCGTTGGGTAATACCGCACAGATCGGGGTAGTAATGGCGACAATTCCTATTAGTAATAATTTGCCCTGTCCCTTGGCTAAAAGCACCATTTGTGCTGCTAAATAATCAAAAATTTTCGTTGGTTCAAAGGCTCTCACTAACACCATCACCCCAAAAAATAGGGCGAGAGTGGCATAACTGCGACTGATATAACCCACCGCCTCCTGGAGAGTCATGATATGGGTAAAAACTAAGATTAAAGCCCCCAGTAAAGCCGCTACGGTAATATGAAGCCACTCGAACATAATCACCACAATGACTGCAATAAAAGTCATTGCAGCAATCCACATTGGTAAAGATTCCAGCATTTTTGATCCTGTTTTTACTTTCGGTTTCTCGATACGACTAAAAGTTTGCCCGAACTATATAGCAAACTCACAAAAAATATGGTTATCGACGGAAAATCTTAAAATTGTTGTGATCGGTGAACCTGCATGAGAATCCCCATATACAATGTCTCCTGTAAGTTATGACTATCAAGTAGTATCAGCGACATAACTGAACCGATCAAGACATTGCTAGGAATGTAGTGATGTTTCAGTCTTCCCCCCCACGCCGACGAAGTTAGCTGACGGGCTAGGATAGAGAGATATCCTTTTCTAGGCTAAAAAATCTAGAAATACGCCCCCAAATGTGGTTCCTCCGCTCCGAATTTGTCTAGCTAATATCTAGCATAGAAACTTGGATTAGGCTGACTTACTCTGTTTAGTGATCCACCATAGCATACTAACCCAAAAAAAACGATATAGCTCTATACTAGACCTATCCTGTCGGTTATCCCCCGGGTTGCTAGGATAGAACAGTGATAAGCTAATAGCTAACGACTGACCGCCATAGCGGCCACATCAGAAATTTCTATGAATAGAAGACCTCGTTATACTCCTCCCCGATCGCGCGATCGTGATTATGATCGATCCTATGGCGATGACTCTCGCGCTTCGTCCCCCGGAGGCCTATTGGCAAAATTAAACTATGCCATGATCGCCCTGATTGGCGGTATTTTTGTACTAGGAGTGGGTCTCGGTCTGGTATTCAGTTCTACCGCTAATTTTAGCCCCGAAAACGTCGCTTCCCGAGAAGTAATCGATCGCAGCGCCCCCAATGCGGAATTATGCGTGCAATTTGGGGCTAGTGCCATTGTCACCGATTTGCGGGTTTATGTCACTCTTAACCCCTTTAATGTTTTTGTTACCCAACCAGTCATGCAACCCGGTTGCGTTTTGCGACGCAATAACTGGTCAATTTTAGAACAACAAAAATTAGTCGATGGACAGCAGGTGCAAAGTTGTAAAAACCGGATGAATACCTTTGGTTATACCGGCCCCTTGGAAGGCAAACCGAAAATCGATTGTATCTTCCAAAATGAAGCTGGGGGTAATCTTTTTGTTAATCCCGCCGGTGCTGTTGGCCCCAGACCAGATACAGATAAATTCTAAACCCGGAAAGGTAATTAGTCACTGACTTTTGAAAACCCACAACCGTTGCCTATCAATGCTTTCAGGGATTTATTGCCCTTGTAATTTTTCTGGCTGACGACGAAATAATAAGGGTTTCGGCTTTGAGGAAGATTTTAAGGAGATATAAGTATTTCCTATGTTGATTGAGAAACCCTTACCCGGTAATACTTCTATGTTTAGTCATTCTCAATAAGGCTGTCCTTATTGCGGTGACTAATTACCGGGAAAGATCGTTCTCCTGACGGCTGAATACTGGCCACTGACTCCTAATTAACTACGACAATTTTTGATTTTTACGAGAGGTCTAATGACTTAGCCATTGGCCCGTAGTCACCACAAAAATTCCGCCGGCTTTTTTTAAAAAAGGCTGAATTTTATCGATCAGACGACCAAGTTGTTCGTCACTATTACAAACCGTCATAATGTAGTTACCACTGTAATCACAATCCAAGTCATCACAGGATAAACCTCGATCACCTTTTCCCGAAGTACTGCCAAAGACGGTATAACCGGAAACTCCGACAACATCAAGAACGCTTAAGGTTTCTTCCAGAAAAGCATGACTAACAATTATGTCTACTTTTTTGACAGTTTGTAGGGAAGGATGCGGGGATTCAAGCATGGTAGTTAAGTAAAAAAGGGACAAGTGAAAGAGAACAATTTTGACAGGAATTATTTAAAAACCGCCGGGCCTTTTAGACTCCACAGCCAATGATTTTGATCATCTCTAGGTACAGAGGAATACCGATGATGATATTGAAAGGAAAAGTTAAAGCCAAGGCCATAGAAATGTATAAACTAGGATTCGCTTCGGGAACAGTCATTCTCATGGCCGCAGGAACAGCAATATAAGAGGCACTGGCACACAAAACAGCGAATAATAAAGCATTGCCCTGTTCAAATCCGAGAACCTTAGCAATGAGAATCCCCACCATAGCATTGATGACGGGAATGAACACCGAGAAACCGATGAGAAAAGAACCAGTTTTGCCTAATTCCCGGATTCTTTTCGCCGCCACTAATCCCATATCAAGGAGAAAGAAAGTTAACGCACCATAAAAAATCCCTTGAGTGAAAGGTTGTAATTTTTCCCAGCCTTTTTCCCCTGTGAGCATACCAACCACAACACTACCGACTAAGAGAAATACCGAACCATTTAAAAAGGCTTCATGTAGAACCTTTGACCAAGAAAACGCTTCTTCTTCGCCATTTTTCTCTTTAAAGACTCGCACCAGGATTAAACCCACTACAATCGCCGGCGATTCCATTAAAGCTAAGGCCGCTACCATATGACCGCCATAGGAAATATGAAGTTTTTCTAAAAAAGAACTGGCGGTGATGAAAGTAACGGCACTAATGGAACCATAGGCTGCGGCGATCGCTGCTGCATTGGCACTATCGAGTTTAATTTTCAGGATAAAGAAAGTGTAAATGGGAACGATGCAAGCCATAACCACAGAGGCAATCAAAGTTAAAGCGATTTGGTTATTGATGCCACTTTCCGCTAGTTCATAACCTCCCTTGAAACCAATCGCCATCAACAGATAGAGAGAAAAGAGTTTAGGCAGTGGTTGGGGAATCTCTAGGTCGGATTTAAAAAATACTGCCAGCATTCCCAAGAAAAAGAACAAAACCGGCGGATTGAGAATATTGAACAGGATTAAGCTGCCATCCATAGGTTTGCGTACATTGAGTTATTTCAATCTATACTATTCGATTTTGAGAATACTGGGAAAATGTTAAGAACCGGATTAAAACGCTTAACGATGGCCGCCCAAAAAAATTAAGATGGGTGATGTTTCAGTGATCGGTGATCAGTTATCTTGAAACCGTCAGCTTTTCTCCCCTCTCCCCCTCTACAATAATTACTCGCAGCCAGGAATCACTTGGGTTAGTATCATACTTTGTGCTTTTTGTCAAAAAAACTTTTTTTTTGCAATAAAACTACACAAAAAAAAGATCATCGTTGTGGGTGAAATTGACTGATTTAACCCTCTTAATTGGGATTACCTTCTAGGTGTGGCAAGGGTTTCAACCATTGCTGCCCAAAAAAGCACAGAATAACCCATTATGAAATTCAGTAAAATCGCTGTAACTATGATAACATCGTTGTTAAATAAAAATCTTTCTCAATTAATTCTTAAGAATTTATAAATATTGCGGAATGTTAATTTAAATATTCTCAAGTTTTTGCAGTCAATAAATAACTTTTGCTTATCTTTGTCAGAAAATAGAACTCCTGCAAAAATCCCACATCTACCATTGGATTCAGGAGACAGGATTCAGGAGACAGGAGATTATTTTTATTTATTCTCCCTTCTCCCCACACCCCACACCCCACACCCCACTCCCCCACCACCCCACACCCCACAGCCTACACCCCACACCCTGCTCCCTTCCCCGATCAATGGCAAAAATCCAGCTTAAAACCCCAAAATCAGAGCATCTTGCCGCCATGGTGGCACTCGATCGCACCAGTCTCGGCGGTATCTGGACGTTATCGGGATATCAACGGGAATTAGACAGCCCCAACAGTGAATTATTAATTCTTACCCTGGACCGGGATAGCGAAACCCTAATCGGATTGGCTTGTTTTTGGGCAATTCTCGAAGAAGCGCATATTACCCTCCTAGCAATTTACCCCGACTATCAAAGACAAGGATTAGGACAACTACTTCTCTACAAACTTCTGGAGAAGGCTGTACAAAGACAACTGGAAAGGGCTACGCTAGAGGTGAGGGTATCGAACCAGTCAGCGATCGCGCTCTACGAGCATTTTGGCTTCCGCATCGCTGGAGAGCGTAAAAATTATTATCCGCAAACTGGCGAATCGGCCCTAATTTTCTGGCGCAACGATCTACAAACGGCCGCTTTTCAGGAACAATTAAGCAAGTGGCGACAAGAAATCCTCTCAAGACTGGCGCAGGGAGAGTGGCAATTAGAGGAAGAAACCAGAGCCAAAATAGATACCATGGGGATGTCATGATTACTTACCAGCTTAAATCAGGTCGAGGTTAGGGAAAAATGAGGATTTTAGTCTTGGCGTGGGAATTTCCACCGCGATTAGTGGGCGGTATCGCCCGTCATGTCGCTGAACTCTATCCCGAAATCGTCAAACTCGGTCATGAAGTCCATTTAATCACGATCGAATTCGGTCAGGCCCCCAGTTACGAACTGGTCGAAGGCATTCACATCCACCGCGTCCCCGTCCCCCCCGGCAATGACTTTTTCCATTGGGTGGTCAACATGAATAACAGCATGGGGCAACAGGGCGGCAAACTAATCGCCGAATACGGAAAATTTGACCTTGTTCATGCCCACGATTGGTTAGTAGGGGATGCGGCCATTGCCATGAAACATCTCTTTAAAATCCCCCTGATTGCCACTATTCACGCCACGGAATACGGACGTTATAACGGACTGCACACCGACACCCAACGCTATATCGCCGGCAAAGAGGGAACCCTCGTCTATAATGCTTGGCGCATTATCGTCTGTACCGGCTATATGCGTCATGAAGTCCATCGGGCTTTGGGCGCACCCTGGGATAAAATCGATGTGGTTTATAACGGTATTCGGGCCGAGAAAAAGCAAAGAGACCCTAACTTTGATTACCGAGCTTTTCGTTGTCAATATGCCCAAGATTACGAAAAAATCGTCTATTACGTCGGGCGTATGACCTTTGAAAAGGGGGTTTCGGTGTTACTCAACGCTGCCCCAAAAGTCCTCGCTCAGACCGAGGCTAAAACTAAATTTGTCATTATTGGTGGCGGCAATACCGACAAACTCAAACAACAGGCCTGGCATCTCGGTATCTGGCATCATTGTTATTTTACGGGCTTTATGTCCGATGAAAACCTCGATCGCTTCCAAACCGTGGCCGATTGTGCCGTTTTTCCTAGTCTTTACGAACCTTTTGGTATTGTCGCCCTGGAAAGTTTCGCCGCTAGGGTTCCCGTGGTAGTTTCCGATACCTGCGGTTTTCCCGAAGTTGTCCGTCATGGCCAAACGGGAATTGTCACCCGGGTCAATAATCCTGATTCCCTCGCTTGGGGCATTTTGGAGGTTTTAAATCATCCCGAATACGCCCACGAATTAGTTAATAACGCCTACGAAGACCTAGAAAAACGCTTTCATTGGGCGAATTTAGCCCGTCAAACCGAGACAGTATATGGTTTGGTCGTCCAAGAACGACAACTGGTAGAATGGCGTTAATCAGGGAGCGGTTTTTTAGCCGTCAGCCGTCAGTATTGGGGGTCAGTTTATGTCTTAAAATAACAAAGGCACAACTTAACTTCTCCAAATATGACTATGAAAGCAGCTGAAATTATGACCACGGAGGTGGCCAAGATTAAAGGTTCTGAAACCGTTGCCAAAGCGGTACAATTGATGAGAGAAAAGAACATTAGAACTCTCATTGTTGATCGCCGTCACGATGAGGATGCTTACGGAATTATCACTGAAACCGATATTGTCTATAAAGTCGTCGCTTTCGGTCAAGATCCGCAAAAGGTGCGCGTCTATGAAGTGATGAGCAAACCCTGCATCGTGATTAATCCCGACCTCGGGGTTGAATATGTGGCCCGCTTATTTGCTAATACCGGTATTCGTTTCGCACCAGTAATTAAAGGCGGTTTGCTCGGTGTTATCTCTGTTAGTGACATTCTCCATAAAGGTAACGCCGTCGAAAAGCCCCGCAGTCTTGATTTAGAAGCGGAGATTATCAAAGCGAGAGATATTGCCCGGGCAGTCTGTGCTGAAAAAGGGGCAAATTCTCCCGGTTGTGCCGCAGCTTGGGATGTTGTTGAGGAATTACAGGCAGAATTGGCACACCAACGCGCTAAAAAACCAGAAAAAACCTATTTTGAGGAATACTGTCAAGAAAATCCCGATGCTTTTGAAGCTCGTATTTATGACACCTAATCCCCATGGCTTTGAGGTATTCTCCGATACCTCAAACTTTTTAATCCGGCAAAAGTAGTGTATAAAGGTTTTATTTACTAATAATCGAGGAAAAACTATGGCTGATCTATTTGTCATCGCCTATGAGGACGAATTTAAAGCAGAAGAAGTTCGTTTAACTTTGGCTAAACTGCAACAGGAACATCTCATCGAGCTAGAAGATGCTGCCGTAGTGGTTAAAAACAAAGATGGCCAGATTAAACTCAAGCAAGCGGTCAATTTAACGGCAGCGGGAGCCGCTAGTGGCAGTTTCTGGGGATTATTAATCGGAATGTTCTTTTTATCCCCTTTATTAGGGGCCGTCCTCGGTGCTGCTGGTGGCGCTTTGGGAGGTGCTTTAAGTGATATCGGTGTGGATGACAATTTTATGCGCGAATTGGGAGAAACCCTGCAGCCCAGTACCTCTGCTCTCTTTGTTCTCGTCCAAAAAGTTACCCCCGATAAGGTCCTCGATGAAGTGGCCCCCTACGGAGGTAAAGTGTTACGCACTTCTTTGACCAAAACCGACGAAGCAGAATTACAGAAAGTTCTCGACCAAAGAGGTGTTAAACCCGAAACCGTTTAGGATCTGGGTCCATAAAAGCTAGAAAAAGGGAATATATTTCCCTTTTTGCTTTTTGAACAAGAATGGGTTTAGCATGACCACCACAGCAGCTATAAAATAAGAAACAATCAATAATTATTAATGAACTTTAAGCTTCGATCGAGAATAAAAGTGCTTCAGTGTCGTAGTATTTATTCGTTAATCCCATTGATTGCATTCCTAATCTTTCGGTGACACGAATTGAGCGATAATTATCGGGATTAACCACTGCGTAGATAATCGGCATTGTAAGGTGATTAAGCCGTATTATAGAATAACTTTAGCCGCTTCGGTTATGTATCCTTGTCCCCAATAATCGCGTCGTAAATGCCAACCAATTTCGCTATCTGGGGTAGGATAACCGTAGTTATCGGGTAAATTCTGTAAAATTATCGAACCGATAATCTGATTATTTTTTCGATCGATCATTGCCCACCAATCGCTGCCATTACCCTGATTACGAATAGTTGCTAATCTTTCGGAAAAATGGGCATTTAAACTCTCAATATCCGTGGCTAACTGACGAATTCTCGGTAAAAAATAAGTGACTTCGTAATTTTGATAGATCTGAAAAAAAGACTCTTTGTCTGCGGGTAGTTGCCAAGGACGGAGAATTAGGCGATCACTTTTCATTGTTTTATTGAGCAAATTATAGCAATTCTCTTGCTGAGATTAGGGATTATTGTTGATAAAAAAACTTCTAAATCCCACAGCTAGTAAGGAACCACTTAAGACAGTTATCAATGTCCAAATTTGATTTTTTTGGGTTCCTTCGACTTTCTCTAAGCGTTTATTCATGTCATCAAATTTACTATCAAGAGTTTTAATATCACCTTTAACTTCCGTGAGTTCAATCTTTAAATCGGTAGTATCTTTTTGAACATTTTTGACATCAGCTTTTATTTCCGCTTGTCCATTCTCAATCACCTTCAATCGATTGTCCACCTCAATCAGTCGAGTTTCCGTGGTAGTGAGTCGAGTTTCCACGGTAGTGAGTCGATTGTCCACGGTAGTGAGTCGATTGTCCACCTCAATGAGTCGAGTTTCCATGGTAGTGAGTCGAGTTTCCATGGTGGTGAGTCGATTGTCCATGGTAGTGAGTCGAGTTTCCATGGTGGTGAGTCGATTGTCCACGGTAGTGAGTCGATTGTCCATGGTAGTGAGTCGATTGTCGATTTCGTTGAATCGATGTTCGATTATCTTCTGTCCATTGAGGATTAAATCTTCTAGTCTTTTTAAATCATTATCCATAGCAGTGGTGGTGGTCATTGATTAAACTCCTATAATTTCAATTTGCTCTTATCTTTATCATTATACCAAATCCGTTTTTAATCGTGTGATTAACTCCCAAGTTATGGATTGTTTTTTCCCACTTCCCATTCTCCTATACCCTTGAAACAGGATTTATTATTAGCTACGGACATAAATTCTGTTGTCTATCTTAAGAAATGTAAATTGCCGCAATTCTTACTGACTCCTGAATCCTTACCCCACAGTTAATTTTACTTTTGTCCAACTACTTAGCTTTGCTGCTTGAGCAAATATGTTCACCGAGCATCACTCCCGTTAGAGTGAGATAAGATTAGCTCTCATTCCTCACCCTAACTACTAGGAAAAACCAGCAATTAAATTAGGCACCTTGCCGTAATTTATCCAAAACCGATCGATCTTCTAGAGTAGAAGTATCACCAGAAATCTCTTGACCTGATGCTAAAGTTCGCAAGAGACGACGCATAATTTTACCCGATCGCGTTTTGGGCAGTACATCGGTAAAACGGATTTCTCCCGGTCGAGCAATAATGCCAATTTCCTTGACAACGTGATCCTTTAATGCTTGCGCTAACTCCGGACTCGCTTCATAATGCCCCTCCAGAGTGACAAAAGCATAGACTTCTTCCCCTTTAATTTCATCCGGTCGTCCCACCACAGCCGCCTCTGCTACCGCGGGATGAGATACTAAAGCTGATTCGATCTCCATTGTCCCTAAACGGTGGCCAGAAACGCTCATCACGTCATCAACGCGCCCCATTACCCAGAAATAACCGTCCTCGTCCTGACGACTACCATCCCCAGCAAAATAGAGATATTGGCCATCTTTGGGGGCGATCTGTTCCCAGTAGGTATTGCGGAAGCGATCGGGATTTTTATAGACTGTTCGTAGCATACCGGGCCAGGGATATTTGACCACCAGATAACCCCCCTCATTCGCTTGGGTGGGATTACCGTCTAAGTCCACCACTTCGGCCATAATACCGGGGAAAGGTAGGGTTGCTGACCCCGGTTTGGTGGCAATTGCCCCGGGTAAGGGAGTAATCATAATCCCCCCGGTTTCCGTTTGCCACCAAGTATCGACAATCGGACATTTTTCCTTACCGATAACCCGGTGATACCACATCCACGCTTCTGGGTTAATCGGTTCTCCCACAGTTCCCAGTAAGCGCAAAGAGGATAAATCCCGGCTATTGGGGATATCTTCACCCATTTTGATAAAAGCGCGGATAGCAGTGGGGGCAGTATAAAAGATATTAACCCGATATTTCTCGATGACATCCCAAAAACAGCCTAAATTAGAGGGACGGGGAACCCCTTCATACATTACCGTGGTTGCACCATTGGAAAGCGGTCCGTAAACGATATAACTATGGCCGGTAATCCAACCCACATCGGCAGTACACCAGTAAACATCGGTGTCTTTCAGGTCAAAAATCCATTTGCTGGTGACATGGGTGTAGAGATTATAACCGCCGGTGGTGTGGACGACTCCTTTCGGTTTGCCGGTGGAACCACTGGTATAGAGGATAAATAACATATCTTCGCTATCCATGGGTTCGGCCGGACAGTTAGCAGATACCTGTTTTTGTAGATCATGCCACCAGTAATCGCGATCGGCAACCATATTGATGGGTTCCTTGCTGCGCTGGACAACGAGAACTTTTTCCACACTGGGGGCGCTATTATCGGCTAGAGCCAGATCTACCTGTTCCTTGAGGGCAACGACTTTATCCTTGCGGAAACCACCATCGGCAGTGATTACCACCTTAGCGGCCGCATCATTAAGACGATCGCGCAAAGCATCGGCACTAAATCCCCCAAAAACTACACTGTGGGGCGCGCCAATTCTGGCACAGGCTAACATGGCGATGGCCGCTTCGGGAATCATCGGCAGATAAATTCCGACCACATCGCCTTTTTTCACGCCTAATTCCTTTAAAGCGTTGGCAAATTGGCACACTTCTCGGTGTAGCTGTTCGTAGGTAATGGTGCGGCTGTCTCCCGGTTCTCCTTCCCAGATGATGGCGGCTTTATTGCGTCTCCAGGTGGTGAGATGTCTGTCAATACAGTTGTAACAAATATTAATCTTGCCGTTGACGAACCATTTAGCAAAGGGGGGCTGCCAGTCAAGAATCTCTGACCATTTTTCAAACCAATGTAATTCTTTTTCGGCTAATTGGGCCCAAAAAGCCGAGGGATCGGCCTTGGCTTTGGCGTAGAGTTGCTGGTATTCTTCAAAGCTTTTAATGGTGGCATTCTGAGCAAATTCGGCACTGGGAGGAAACAGCCGATTTTCCTGTAGGATCGATTCGATCGCTATTTCTGTCATACTGGCAAACGAAATAAATTATCTTGCGATCCAGATTACCTTTTTCGGTTCCCCCCGTAACCCCGGCAAGCAATTCTTTAAGGCTATTTTAGAATTGCCCGATCCCTGACTAGCGATCGCCATTTGGCCCCAAGTGTTACAGAGTTTAAAGTTATGTCACCGATCGAGCGATGAACAGATCGCTGTAAGGTAAACTAACCGATAAACCCGAAATTTAACATGGAGAACACTCGGTAAGGAGTCATAATTCGATGTCTCATAGCGTTAAAATTTACGATACCTGTATCGGTTGCACCCAATGCGTTCGGGCTTGTCCCCTCGACGTGCTGGAAATGGTTCCCTGGGATGGCTGTAAAGCTGCCCAGATTGCCTCCTCCCCCCGCACGGAAGACTGTATTGGTTGCAAACGTTGCGAAACCGCTTGTCCGACGGATTTCTTGAGCATTCGGGTTTATCTCGGAGCAGAAACCACCCGCAGTATGGGTCTAGCCTACTAGGCCTGGCAATCATTCTGTGTTTAACATTTAGCGAAAACTAATCTTGTTAAGAGGACTAACCAGTCCTCTTTTTTTGTTATACTCCCTTCGCTAGTGAAGATTTTAGTTAGGGTTTGCGGCAAAAAGTACGGGCGAAGCATTCGGATAGAAAATCTACGGTTTCACCGATAAGTTATTGCCCGAATGCTTCGCCCCTACAGGACGCAATCGCCGATCAAGATGCAAGGTTTTTGAGCCACTAGCTTTAAAATCTTGCACCTGCCTCGCCAAACAGGCCCCAAACCCCTTACCTCGTCTATATTTCACATTTATTCAGCAGACCCTAGTTAGGTAATTCCCCAAAAAGTTGACGATATTTTTGCAGTTTTGCCTCCATTTCTACTAACTGCTGATTAGCCTGTTCAGCCCGTTGGCGTTCATTTTCAGCCCGTTGGCGTTCATTTTCAGCCCGTTGCTTTTCCTGCTCCAGTAGTTGATTAATTTCGCTGTAGGACAAAAATTGAGTACCATCAGGACGATAAATTTTTAACTCGTCGGTTAAGTCAAACCGAATGCCTAAACGGGGACTCACCCAATTATTAACCTCACTAACACTGTCTAAACTGTCACCAATTCGCTGCCAAGCTTCTAGACTATTATCATCGGGATCATAGACGTAGTATTCTTGGACTCCATAGCGATCATAAAATAGCAATTTTTTGGCCATTTCGATGGAGGTGTTACTGGGAGAAAGAATCTCAAAGACGACTTGAGGAGCAAGATTATCTTCTTGCCATTGTTTGTAGGAACCTCGATCGCCTTTCGGTCTGCCAAATACTACCATCGTATCAGGAGCGGCAGCAATTTTCGGCTGGCCTTGCACGGGATACCACAACAGATCCCCCGCTACAAATACCTGGGGATCATCGATATATAACCAGTCGATATTCTGCTTAATCGTTACTATCCAGTTAAATTGTTTAGTATTATCTGCCATCGGTTTACCGTCGCTCTCAGGATAGATAATCTCGTTTTTGTTAACTTGACTAACCATGGGGAATACCTGCCGAACTCATTGGGCTATTTTTATTATATAATAAATTTGAACTAAGTAAGGAAAAGACCGATCTTGATTTTAGAACTACAGCAAGTAAATTTAGCTATCCGACGAGGCAGTGCTTATCTGTTAGAAGATATTACTTTTAGCATCAAGCAAGGAGAAAAGTTAGCTATTGTCGGAGCATCTGGGGCAGGAAAAACGACTCTTTTACGACTGTTAAATCGTTTGCAAGAACCAAGCACGGGAAATATTTATTTTCACGGTAAATCGATTAAGGAAATACCGGTTATTTCCCTGCGACAACAGATAGTTTTATTGCTACAAGAGTCGAAGTTATTAGGAATGAACGTTCGAGATGCTCTCGCTTATCCTTTGCAATTGAAAAAACTTACTCCTGCGGAAATTAATCAGAGAATTGACCGTTGGACATCCCTATTAAAAATTCCCGAACAGTGGTTTGAACGCGGGGAGTTAGAATTATCTTTAGGACAAAGACAATTAGTGGCAATTACCAGAGCTTTGTTGTTAGAACCGAGCATACTGTTATTAGATGAACCCACCTCTGCTCTAGATACAGGCACGGCCAACAGGTTATTAGAAGTATTAAACAATCAAAGATCAATGACGATAATTATGGTCAATCATCAACTGGATTTTTTAGAGGAATTTGCCGAGAGAGTTATTTATCTAGAAGCGGGAAAAATTGGTTCAGATTGCCTCGCCCATCAATTAGATTGGTTAGGGCTAAAAACTCAGTTAATTGATTTAGAAAAATCTCGACAAAGTGACCACTGGTAAGATTAACTTAAAATTGCTGCGCCCTCCTGAAAAACTAATAATTCTCCTGAATTAATCGTTGTCCAAACTTCATTATCAGTTAAGGGTGTAGTGGCAATAATTGCCACTTGATCGCCGGGATGAGCTAAAGCTTGAAAATCAACGCTCACATCTTCATCAATTAAATGAGCGGCGGCAAAAGGATACTGACGGATTATATAGCTTAATTTCGTCGAACAATGGGCAAAAAAATGTTCACCATCGGATAAAAGATAATTAAAAATTCCTTGACAAGCGATAGAATTTGTGATAGTTTTTAGGACTTGATAAAGTTGCTCTAGGGAAGGTTTGCCCTGGGGAAAAGTCTCTCGCAGGGTATTAAGAATTAAACAGAAAGCTCTTTCCGAATCTGTGTCCCCAACCGGTTGATAAAAATCTCCCGCAGCCGGTGAGAAATTTTCTAAATGACCATTATGGGCAAAAACCCAATATTTTCCCCACAATTCCCGCCGAAAAGGATGACAGTTTTCTAGTTTAATTTCTCCTTGGGTGGCTTTGCGAATATGGGCGATAACATTGGTAGAATGGATCGGATAGTTTTTAATTAATTCCGCAATCGGAGAAGCGATCGAGGGTTTAACATCAATAAAAGTTCGACAACCTAAACCCTCAAAAAAAGCAATTCCCCAACCGTCTCGATGTTCGTCGGTTTTTCCTCCCCGCGCACAAAATCCCTCGAAGGAAAAACAGATATCCGTGGGGACATTACAATTCATGCCTAGAAGTTGACACATAGTTGCTTGAGTTTGAATATCAGATGCCGGCAAAATTACTTACTGCCAGCAGCCGTGACAGGAGACAGGAGAATTTTTTCCAGCTGCCTCTTGCCTATCCTAGCTAAGAAATTAATCTGGCACTAAGTAGGTAGGTGTTAAAAACTGTCAGACACCCCCCTTATCAAGGGGGGCAGGGGGGATCAAACCCCCTCAAGGTAGGGTTGATTCATGAATCAACCCTACTATGAATCAACCCTAGGGGCAGGGGGGGGGAGATTCGGCTAATCTAAGAATAAGCGGTTTAAATGCGTCTTAGCTTACAAGCTACAGGCAAGTTTTCCATTTTTGGGCGATAGAAAGGATTAATTCTTTTTCTGCTTGGGGTAAATTGGCAGCCTGTCGGTCGATTATATCCCTTAATTCCCTGATAATCCGTTTAAGAGCGAGTTTTCTAGTCTCTTGGGAGTCACTTCTCTGTGCTAAAGCTATTTCTGCGATAACTCGATTTAAACTGCTGATAGCTTGCCAAGTTTGCGGACGTAATGAAGGTTCTGCGGCAATAGGGGCAACCTTCAGGGAAGCGATACTATCGAAAGTTGCAGCCTGACTAAATCGGTGTAAAGTTTGGGCGAGGCTATACATTTCTTCCCCGTAGGCGAGGGAACGTACCACAGCAAAGGCTTTTTTGGCTTTTTCGGTGTCCTGTTGGTGAAGATACCAAAAACCAGCGGCGGCGGCGCAAGCAGGAGTATCTAGACGGATTTGGCTGTCAGCAAGAGAAAACAGTTTCGCCGACGCGGACGCATATTTTAACAATTGCCAATCGGAGGGATTTTCTGCCAGACGGGAGACGCGATAGATAATTTCTGCCTCTGGGAATTGCGATAAAACGCGGTTAACGGCGACAAGGACAGGAATAAACTGGCGGCTGTACCGAAAGTATTGATTGAGGTTATTAATAGCCGTTTCCCAGTCTTGCTGTAACCATTGTTGTAGAGTCGAGGTTAACCCCGGCAGCGGTAGAAGGGTAATACGGGGAAAAAGTCGCCCTTGAGGGCCCGCCAAAAGCCCGATTAGCCAATTATCAAGACGGAAAAAGGCGAATATAAACACCCCGCCCAACACCCCGCCCGACACCCCGCCCCACACCACGCCCGACACCACGCCCAACACCACGGACCGCACCCCGCCCGACATCACGCCCAACATCACGCCCAACATCACGCCCAACACCACGCCCCACATCACGCCCGACATCACGCCCGACATCACGCCCGACATCACGCCCCACACCCCGCCCCACACCCCGCCCCACACCCCGCCCGACACCCCGCCCCACACCACGCCCAACACCACGATCAACACCCCGCCCAACACCACGCCCCACACCCCGCCCCACACCCCGCCCAACACCCCGCCCCACACCACGATCAACACCACGATCAACACCCCGCCCCACACCACGCCCCACACCCCGCCCAACACCCCGCCCCACACCACGATCAACACCACGCCCAACACCACGCCCAACACCACGCCCCACACCCCGCCCAACACCCCGCCCCACACCACGCCCAACGCCACGCCCGACACCACGCCCAACGCCACGCCCCACACCACGCCCCACACCACGCCCCACACCACGCCCAACGCCACGCCCCACACCACGCCCCACACCACGCCCCCCCAATCAACAGAAAGTCCTAAATTTGCTGCTATGCTACAGATAATCAGAGGGGTAATTACAGTTAAGAGAAGACCCTGAATCCCTAGACGCAATTGTACGGTATGGTTATCGCCGCCGTCTCTCGTTTCCACATACCAGCGCACTGCTTGGGGAAAATAAAACACCCAGTACAACAGCAAAAGATAATCAAAGGGATTCCATAAAGATAAATCGCGTCTGAGTTTAGGAGCGAGATTAATGGTGGGGACGGTGCTTTCCTTCATAATTTCTATCTCTGGCTATTTACCCGGTGATGGTTTATTAAGTAGTTAGGTGTTAACTGTCAAACACCCCCCTTATCAAGGGGGGATTAAGGGGGGATCAAACCCCCTCAAGGTAGGGTTGATTCATGAATCAACCCTACTATGAATCAACCCTAGGGATTAAGGGGGGAGCCATCTTCAATTTAAATATAACCAGCTAAGTGAACTACTCTCAACAGAGTTGAGAGCTTCCTATTTCACGGGGGATTGCCTCAAGACGGACTTACGCCCAACTTTTGGTCTTACATCCCCTCTATAGGCAGTATCGCTAGTTCCTAACGACAATACTTCGGCTTTGCTCAGTACAAGTATCCGTAAGGCTTCATTTTTGATGTTTATCGCCGCATTTATATCACGATCATGGGTTGTTTTGCAATGCTCACAAGTCCATGTTCTAACATCAAGTGGTAAACTCGCTACTTGATTTAGACAGACATTACAAGTTTTAGAACTAGGGAAAAACCTATCAACTTCGATATAAGTTTTTCCTTCCCATTCTGCCTTGTATTTAAGCATTGTACAAAACATTCCCCAACCACAATCACTAATAGCCTTAGCTAAATTATGATTGCGTACCATGCCTTTAACATTGAGATTTTCTACCGCAATAACTTGGTTTTCGTTAACTATCTTACGGGATAGCTTGTGGAGAAAATCCTCACGACATCTTGAGATTTTAGAGTGAACTTTAGCTACTTTACGTCTAGCTTTTTGACGGTTGTTACTTCCCTTCTTTTTACGGGATAACTTTTGTTGTTTACGCTTTAAATTACGTTGATGTTTAGCTAAATGTCTAGGATTCTCATACTTACTACCATTGCTGGTAATGGCAAAATGAGTAAGTCCTAAATCAATTCCTATGCCTTTGCCATCCTTTGATGTCTCAGGCAACTCCAATTCGTCATCAACTAAAATAGAAGCGTAGTATTTACCGTCTGGAGTTTTTGAGATAGTAACGGTTTTAATTGTTCCTTCAAATTCCCGATGACGCACACAATAAACTAATCCAACTTTACCCGGTAATTTGAGGTAGTCACCTTCAAACTTGACATTAGCTGGATAGCTAATTGATTGCCTACCATGTTTGGACTTGAATCTTGGTAATCTAGCCCGTTTTTCAAAGAAATTTTGATAAGCTTGCGATAAGTTCAAAGCAACAACCTGTAAGCACTGAGAATAAGCATCTGTCAACCACTCATATTCTTTTTTGAGACTAGGCAATAGTCCCTGAATATAGTTTCGTGTTAGCCCTTTTCCTGTGGTTTTATAGGTTTCTTGGCATAAATTCAAGGAATAGTTCCAAAACCAGCGACAACAGCCGAAGCCTTTAGCTAAGGCTATTTCTTGCTCGGTATTGGGTTTTATTGTGAATTTATATGCTTTGTACATGGCTGTTATCAAGAATCTATATTTATGATAACACAACTTTATAGAATTGTCTATATGCTGGTCAGCATTCATCCCATCGCTAAAAGCGAGGGACTTCTGCTGACACTAAGTTAAATCAACTTCTGAAAGACAAAAAGGGCAAAAAATCAGATTTATAGCGATACAATAGCTATTTTTTGACCAAAAAGGTCATTTATTGGCTGTTACTGCCTTTTATCTTCCCGCATCCCTGTTTTAAACCCCATGAATCCCAACTGGGCGATCGAGATTAATTTTTTGGCCTGCTTATTCGATAAAATAGGAAATTAGGCCATCTAATCAAATCTGTATCCTTAAGGCTATGACAATTATTTCTCGATCGATCCCCCAATCACCCACTAAATCATCGTCTATCGGCGGCTGGCGCGGTTTGATCGAAGAATATCGCCAATTTCTGCCCGTAAGCAGTAAAACCCCTGTAATTACCCTCCTAGAAGGCAATACACCCCTGATCCCCGCCCCCTATCTCTCAGCACAAATCGGGCGCGATGTCAAGGTTTTTGTCAAATATGATGGTTTAAATCCCACCGGCAGCTTTAAAGACCGGGGCATGACCATGGCCATCTCGAAAGCTAAAGAAGAAGGGGCAAAAGCGGTGATTTGTGCCAGTACCGGGAACACCTCGGCGGCGGCGGCAGCCTATGCAAGAAGAGCCGGGATGCGGGCCTTTGTGATTATCCCCGACGGTTATGTGGCCTTAGGAAAATTAGCCCAGGCTTTATTGTACGGAGCCGAAGTCATCGCTATTAATGGCAACTTCGATGATGCCCTCAAGATTGTCCGCCAACTATCAGAAAATTATCCCGTAACTTTAGTCAATTCCGTCAATCCCTACCGTTTAGAGGGTCAAAAAACCGCCGCTTTCGAGATTGTCGATGTCTTGGGTAATGCCCCCGACTGGTTATGTATTCCCGTGGGTAATGCGGGCAATATTAGCGCCTATTGGATGGGATTCTGTCAGTATCACCAGATAGGCAAATGTGACCGACTGCCGAAGATGATGGGTTTTCAGGCCTCTGGGGCTGCCCCTTTTATCTCCAAACAACCGGTTGACCATCCCGAAACCCTGGCCACGGCTATCCGTATCGGCAACCCCGCTAACTGGGAAAAAGCCTGGGCCGCTAGTCACGCTAGTCAAGGGCAATTTCACGCGGTCAGCGATGAGGAGATATTGGCAGCCTATCGGATTTTAGGGGGCCAAGAGGGGGTTTTCTGTGAACCAGCCAGCGCCGCTTCTGTGGCAGGATTATTAAAAGTGCATCAACAGGTTCCCGATGGGGCCACCGTAGTGTGTGTTTTAACGGGCAATGGCTTAAAAGACCCAGATTCGGCGGTAAAACACAGCAATAATCAACTAAAATCTGGGATTGCGCCCGAATTAACCCAAGTGGCTCAAATTATGGGCTTTTAAGCTAACGTTAATTCGGGTTAAGCAGTGCTTCTATAAAACTCCCTTAGAACTGGGAATTATACCAGCGCGACGGGGATCGATCGCTATGGCCATACTCATCGCCCGGGCAAAAGCTTTAAAAGTAGCCTCAATAAGATGATGGGAATTAATCCCGTCTAATTGGCGAATATGTAGGGTCATTTGACTGTGATTGACCAAAGCAACAAAAAATTCCCGCACTAGCTGAGTATCGTAGGTTCCCACTCTTTGGGTGGGAATTTCTAGACCATAACTGAGGTGGGGACGACCGGAAAAATCGAGGGCAACCTGCACTAAAGCTTCATCGAGAGGGGCGACAAAATGCCCGAAACGGACGATCCCTTTTTTGTCCCCCAAAGCTTGCAGTAAAGCTTGTCCAAGGGTGATTCCCACGTCTTCATTGGTGTGATGGTCATCAATTTCTAGATCTCCGGTGGCGCGCACATCGAGATCGATCGCAGCGTGGGAGGCGATTTGCTGCAACATATGATCAAGAAAGGGAATTCCTGTCTGGGCGCGACAATTGCCGCTACCATCAAGATCGATCGTCACCTGTACATCGGTTTCTTTGGTAGTACGACTAACGGAGGCGCGACGGCAAGGTGAGACAAAAGAATCGGGTATCTGGGAAGTGGAAATCATTTAAGTAGGGTTTGCGGCAAAAAGTTTGTTGGTGGGGTTAGGAGTCAGGAGTCAGGAGTCAGTAGCCGGGAGTTTTTTTCAGTAATCAGTAAACCTAAAACTCACATCTGATAACTCACATCTGATAACTGATAACTGATAACTGAAAAGGCCTAACTTTCTGGTTCAGTTTTAGCTTCCGCCGGCGGACCGGGGGGCAAAGCTTCCTCGCTCAGGGGTTGAGGATTTTGGCTAGTGGGGGGACTAGCGGGGGAACCCTCCGGCTGATTAAGAGCGGGGGTTTGGGGAGGAGCTTCTGGGGCTTTTTCTTCGATTATCGCTTCTTTGGGCGGTTCTGGCTGGGTTTGGGGTGGATTTGGACCTGTGGTTTCGGGCTGCTTGACGTTATCCGGTTGGGGGCTAACGGCGGGTTGCGGGGTTTGATTGGGACGAAGCGGGGTTTCAATTGCCGGCGTTACGGGGGGGGAGTTACGGGTATTGAGGTTACTACCCTCCGGTTTTGGGGGATTAGCGATCGCACCTCGGCACACTTCCGGGTTAGGGGCAAAACTGACTTGCACACGATAGCTTCTCGACTCACCACTGGGATTTTTTAAACTAATTGATCTCACTTCCCTAGCTGCCTGTTGATTGAAAATCGGGAAGCCAGCACTTTTAATTAACTGGGGTTCAGTGCTGAGGCGGCCTTGACCATCCACCGTCACCCCATAAACCGCCGTCCCCGCTAATTGACGGGAACAAGCCTCTGCGGGATAACTACCGGTCAAATTGACGGTAGTTATGCCTCCGCTGCCCTGATTGGGCTGATTTAGTTCATTTAAGGCATTGGGATTAGTTTTTTGGACTCTGGCCAGCCAATCCACCAGATTTCTCCTGGCCTCATCGTTACTGGTATTGCTTTTATCCGCCTCTAGGGAGCGCAAACGTTCCCGCATTTCCCACATTAATTGTTGACGACGCTGTTCATCGAGGGGCGATTGACCATTCGGCTCCGACGTGCGGGCCAAGGAATTGTTTAATTGTTGCTGCGCCTGTTGCGATGCACTAAGGGGCGAATTTCGCAATCTATCTAAAGTTAGATTATCTTGGTAGGGATCGAAGTAAGGCTGGAGCTGCTGGTTATTAGTCTCCCTCGGCAGATTGTTATTCTCTCGCAGGGTGGGAACAGAAGAAGGACCGGGTAAACTGGGGGTAGAAGTGGGAAAATTGCGAGGAATCGGTAATCTACCCGGGGAGCGGATAGATGCCACGGGAGGAGAATAGATATTGACGGAGGGCAAAGAGGAGAGGGGAGGTAAAGCAGGTAAGGAAGGTAAAGGGGGAAGGGAAGAAACCGAGGGTAAAGGAGGTAACGTGCTGTTATGGATACCATCCATGGGGGGGAGAGGAGGCAAAGAGGAAGAAGACAAATTGGGGTTAGGCAGTTCCGGTAAGCTGGACAGGGAGGAGTCGAGACTGGGAAGACGTGACTGCTCTAGAGGGTTCAATTCAATCAGATTGACGTTGCGTAAATCCTTTTTTGGCTCCTGCGCTGGATTATTGAGGAAATTAGGTAAGATAATCGCTAAAATTAGGGCATGAATACCAAGAGAAGCGGCGAACGAGAGATTATTAGAGTTAATTAGTTTATTTTCTTCGGTTTCTAGACCAAAATAGGAGGATGTCATAATGCTAGTTAATTGAGCAGAGCCTTGAGGGGAAAAGTTAACTCTATTTTAATCGTCAGGGCGATTTTTTTTCTTGAGGGCGGGGAATTAATTGGTGTCAGTACCCCACCACCCCACACCCCACACCCCACACCCTGTCCCCACGAAAAACTTTTTCAGCAGACCCTACTTAGACTGCGATCGAGCCACAGCTTTTAATTTGGGATACAATTCCGAAGGGTCTAACAAAGGGATAAACTCATCGATTGCCGGTTTAAAATTAGCCGGAAAATTCTCCCTAGTTCCAGGACCGTTAGGCGATTTAGGCACTGATTCTAATTCAGGGAATTTGGGCGTTTCCGGGGTTAACTGCGAGAATAATTCCTCCACATTACTCATCCCTTTGCGAGGATCATTAAAAAGAGAAGTTTCTAAGTTGAGTAAAGAATCTTGACTCGTGGCTACTGTGCCATTATTATCGGTTTTTCCCGCTTCTGGCTCTGGACAGGGCTGCTCAAGGGTGGGAGAAGGTATATTGATCTGTTCCCGTTTAGGGATAACTGCTGGTTTTTTGCCATCTAACTGGGAATCTAGCAAGTTTTTACAAACCAAGCGCTCGAATTCCCCCGTAAAATGAAAGGTAGGATGGCCGCGACGGTGCCAAATTTTGAGGATTTCCTCCACCGAAATGACTTTGTAACGTCCCTGATAGAGTGCCTCTAAAATCGCCATGCGAATCCAATTTAGCGAATAGATGGGCAACCAGCGCTCGATTAATTCTTGCGCTTTATATCCTCTCATTTCAAATCGATATTGGTTGAGTATAGTCGCTATCTGCATGAGGTTGATCTCTGGGCTAATCTCTGCCATAGAATTTACAAAAACAGTGAGCGCAATCGTTACGGCTACTAGGCACTCTATATATTAAGATTCTATTCAGGTTTTTCCTAGTGGTTTTTCCCTATTCTCCCCACACTTAACCCATTCGGCACATCTTCGCTCAAGGTCAGTTGACTCCCTACGTTCGGGTTCGCTTTCGGTGGCAATTTTTCCCCCGCTAACTCCTGCGCAGTTTAACGGCAGTCCTCTGGCGACCTTAAGATAGTTTTTGTTTTTCCCTTGACTATGGTGGCCAAGCATACACCTATTTGCTACCACAATCTGAGTAATTTGTCAATAAAAAAGCAAAATTTCCTCAATAAACCCAGAGGAGATAGAACTACAGCACTACCCTGACAGCCTAGAACCTTACCGTTGACTGACCACCCGATCGAGGTTTTCTGAGTCTCCAGAAATTTTTTGTTAAAATTTGCAACATAACTTAACAATGTGTTACACTTCTTAACATAATCATCCAAAAGGAGCCTCCCCATGACTGCCCGCGGCTACACCACCGAAGAACAAGGAAGACTGAATAATTTTGCTGTTGAACCGAAAATGTACGTTGATAGTTCTAGCAGTCTCGGTTTTACCAAAAACGCTGAAAAATTGAATGGCAGACTAGCCATGATTGGCTTTGTCTCTCTTTTAGCCATTGAATTGTTAACTGGTAAAGGAATTATTGCTTGGATTACCAGTCTCTAAGAATTAACAATCCCGTAGCGCTGTTCGGGGAGTTCAGTCCCCGTCCAGACGGGGTGGTTTAGATACCATAAATGCCCTCAAAAACAGCTTTAGCAGGACCTGTCATGTAAACCCGGTTATCGGTTTGGGACCAGTGAATCTGAAGACAACCACCGGGCAGTTCCACGGTACAATGGCGATCGCATTTGCCCGTCAACAGGGCTGCCACCACCACAGCACAAGCACCGGTACCGCAAGCGAGAGTAATTCCCGCGCCTCTTTCCCAGACACGCATCTTCATATAATCCGGCGCGACTACTTCCACAAACTCCACATTAGTCCGTTGGGGAAAAACCGGGTGATGCTCGAATTTTGGCCCGATAGTTTCTAGGGGAATAGAGGCCAGATCATCCACAAAAGTGACACAGTGGGGATTACCCATACTAACGCAAGTAATTAACCAATCTTTGCCCTCCACCTCTAGGGGAACCGCGAGGACTTTTTCTGACCCCTTGACCAAAGTGGTGGGGATTTCACTGCCGAAGAGTTGCGGCGGCCCCATATCGACCGTTACCTGTTCATTGGCTTCTAAACGGGGAATAATTGTTCCTGCTAGAGTATGAATGCGATAGGTGCGGCCAATGGCGTTGTTAGCCTCTAAACGGGCGATAAATTGGGCTAGACAGCGAATACCGTTACCACACATTTCCGGTTCCGAACCATCAGAGTTGAAAATTCTCATGGTGTAGTCGGTTTCCGCTTGGCCGGGAAGCGCAAAAATCACGCCATCGGCACCGATGCCAAAATGTCGATCGCACATAGCCACGGCCATTTCCGCTGTGATCAGGGGTTCGGGACTGTGACGGTTATCTATCAAAATAAAATCATTGCCCAGGCCTTGATATTTGGTAAAGGGGATTTTCATGGTCAATAAAAGCTGCTCAACAGGAATAATAGAGGATGAACACCTCATCGATAAACTCATTATGTCTCAATTTGATCCTGGTCTGCCGAGTATTAAACAAGTACAGAGCTATATTCAAGAGAAACGGGAAGTAGAAATTAAGTTAAGCACCGATGATCTCCTCGTTGGTCGCATCCTTTGGCAAGATGTTAACTGTCTATACCTGGTCGATCACTACGATAAACCCACTTTAATTTGGCAACAGTCTCTAGTTTATTTAAGACCTAAAGCCTAGGGGGAAATTGGCGATATTTGGCTGTGGGATGCGTCCCGGACGCATCAAAAATTTAGTGCCAAGCAGATAGCTTTTGAGCAAATTTAACGTCAGTTTGGGTTAAGGAGATTTGGCCATAAATTTTAGCAAATAATTAGGTGGGATGGCGAGGATAGCATCAGAATTTCAGTGGCTGGAAAATTTGGGTTAAATTGCTGGCGTTCCTGAATCAAGGTATGAATACCAACTGTGCATCGTATCCAAAAGTTAGTCTGGGTCTAGGGTTTAAAAATCCCACAAAAGAAGATCCATATCTCAAATCAGCAACGCCTCCAAACTTATATGTTACAACTAAACTTTTAAGGTCATTTCGATTTTAAGATTGATATAGCTAAGGTTTATGGCTGTGAAACCAAGATCAACTTCAATTTTTCATTTTCAGTATCTTTTTTGACAGCAAGTTAAAAACGACAAATATATTGAGTAAGGATAATCCAGAGAACAATGGCATACTGGGAAATAGATAACGCATCGGAATTTCCCAAGCAGAGGCATCAACTAAACTATAGAGAAGAAGACGGGCAATTTGAGTTAAAAGAATCAAGAAAACTATAATTATGTAGGTAGATAGAAACAGTGATTTAGCTTGATAAACACAGTAGTAAATTAGGAGGATTACAAAAGAAATAATTCCTAGCACATTGAGAACATATACGAGATAATTTAAGATTTTAACTTTAGTAAATATTTTAGAATTAGGATTGTGGTTGTTGATCAAAGCGGCTCGGCGATTGGCGGTTGCATTAAATAATCCTACACTGGCTTTGGGATCATCCTTAGTAAGAATATTTTCTACTTCAGACATAGGGGGAAATATAAACCAATTTACCACCTTAATCAATGAACTCTTGACGTGGGGCAACCAAACCCCTATGTTAGGATCTAAATAACCTAATAGTAAAGGTTTACTAGGTAAAGTTTTCTCCTGAAAAGCCTTTTCTAGTTCCTTATTAACTTCTGTGAATACCTGATAAACATTCTGAGGTTTTCGATCTGATGATACCTCGCGAGCTGCATAAATTAACAACCATGAACCGTGAGACTGAATCATTTCTTCTTTGGGTAAAAAAGGCTGCATTTTTTTCAAAGTTGGGCTAACTTCATAAGCAGCGGCTAGTTGTGCTTGCGTCAAAGGAATATATCTTTGAGGAGTACCCACATCTATTTTCATCAGTTTTGTGTACATTCCTTTATAACTGGGAGAATCGAATAAACTGACTCCAGACACACCAAAATTGACTTTGTTTAAGACCGTGCAGGAGAAATTAACTAGACAGAAAAGCAGAAAGGGAATTAAACAGTAATAAACGATTTTCTCGATCTTTTGATTTCTGGAAATTCGATAACCTGTGATCCAAGTAATTAGACCGAAGCCGAGAAAGTATAGATAGAATACCTCTCTTTCTGGTCTAGTAATTGCAATCATTCCTAGAATCAAACCCGATAGACAGGAATAAACAAGTTTACTCGATCTTTTCCTAGAAATTAATAATAATATTGTCACTCCCAATAGAAAATTGAATAAAGAAATTACCGATGATTCACTCCTGGCATCATTGAAAAACCTAAAAGTCAATGGATAAAAAACCATGACACCAAATACACCAAGACAAATCAATTTAGGAATTTTCAAAAATCGCAAGCAATAAACTAAAAATCCCGTGGAAAGTATATAAAAAATCTCGTGAAATATTCTCAAAGGTATCCCAGACAAATTAACTAACCAAACAAAGATAGAATAACCGGGAGGATGACCTAAGGCTCCGATACCTACTTTATCCGACCAAATATTGAATGCAGCTCTCGCCAGATAGCTTTCTGGATCGGAACCGATAGCGACAATTTCATACTTTCTGGTTAAATAAAATTTAATAATTATTATCAGGACAAATCCTAATCCAATAAGAAAGTTAAAAATTTGCGTACGTCGACTTAATTTATTCATAATTTTCTCATCCCTCAACACTTTCTGATAGTTCTTAGCTCTCTGAGTTTTTTTTTGAATAGGTAAAGTGTATCCTATGATACTATACAAATCGATTTTAATTCACCAACAAGTAGATAGGAAGTCTCCCTGATCGTTTAAGATTTATGAAACTAAGAATTAAAAGGTCTCCCAGTCATTGAAATTAATTTGTAACCATTGACCTGTTTAGCTTACCAGATAATGTGGCAGATTGTACCAGATAAAACCTAAAAAGCTATGGAACCCTCTTTAGAGCCAGATAAACTGTGAACAAGAAGCAAGAAAAATCTAGTTTCTCTGGGTTGCCAAATTTTTGCCCTAAGCTGTTGGCAATCTAAACCCCGTTGTTGGGGTGCTGAAGGCCCTGTCTAGCTTAGATAGCTTCGGAAATCTGGATAATGAACAGCCCAATCATTATTATAGGTTATTGGGGACAAAGACAAGCCAATCAATTAAGGCAGCACTATTGAGCAATCAAAAATCTGTTGTCACAAATGTCAATAATCCTGTTATACTCTTGAGCAAAACGACTCCACCGCGATTGTTATGCTGGAAAATCAGGTCATGGCAGATGCCGCCTCTAATGAGCAGATACCTACTTTAGAATTATCGATCGTCATGCCCTGTCTCAACGAGGCGGAAACCCTGGCCACCTGTATCGGCAAAGCGCGAGATTATCTGGAACGACAGAAAATTGCGGGAGAGGTGCTAATCGCCGATAATGGCAGTAGCGATGGTTCCCAAGAAATTGCCACTAATTCAGGGGCGCGGGTGGTTCCCATCCCGGAAAGGGGTTATGGTAGCGCCCTGCGGGGAGGTATCGCCGCCGCCAAAGGTCAATACATTATTATGGGGGATGCCGATGATAGCTATGACTTTACCAATCTCTCGCCTTTCCTAGAAAAATTGCGACAGGGTTATGATTTGGTGATGGGCAATCGTTTTCAGGGGGGAATTAAACCAGGGGCGATGCCAGTATTGCATAAGTATCTGGGCAATCCTGTCTTGACTTGGTTAGGACGGTTATTTTTTGGTAGTCCCTGTGGTGATTTTCACTGTGGATTGCGCGGGTTTAGTAAACAGGCGATCGAACAATTGAACCTACGCACCACTGGCATGGAATTCGCCAGCGAGATGGTGGTGAAAGCATCCCTCTACGGTCTGAAAATTACCGAAGTACCAACCACTTTATCCCCTGACGGTCGCAGTCGTCCCCCCCACCTAAAAACTTGGCGCGATGGCTGGCGACATCTCCGATTTCTCTTAATGTATAGTCCTCGCTGGTTGTTTCTCTACCCCGGACTGGCTTTAATGTTTCTGGGGTTTGTGGCGACGATTTGGTTTATTCCTCAACCCAGAGTTCACACCCTTCTCTATTCAGCCACAGCTTTGATTATTGGCTTTCAAATTGTCAGTTTTGCCATCTTCACAAAAGCTTTTGCCATCAGCGAAGGTTTATTACCGGAAGACCGAAAATTAAGACGATTTTTGCGTTATATTAATCTGGAGGTGGGATTGAGCATTGGCGTAATTTTATTTTTACTAGGTATGGGCGGTTCACTGTATGCTTTATACATTTGGAATGCTCGACTTTATGGGTCTTTAGATCCAGCCGTGACCATGCGGATTGTCATTCCTTCCGTAACCGCTCTAGCGTTGGGAGTACAGGTGGTTTTTTCCAGTTTCTTTTTAAGTGTATTGCAACTAAAGAGAGGATAGATAGTTTCTCAGATACATGAGGTTCGTTCTGGCATCTGAAATACCTGATTAGGAAGGATTATTCCGTGCTTCACCTTGACCAGAAAGGCGGTAAGAGAAAGCAATTTGTCCTCAACCGGAGAAAACCACTCCTATTCAGCCTAATCAATGCTGTCCAACTCCATTAAAACTATCAACAACTATCGCCATAGGTCTGGCATTGAGGTTATTTCAAGGTTAGTAATTTACTAAAAATCCTCTTGTGATATAATCGGCACGACAAAGCAATTATTAAGCTAACCTTTAATCCAGGTAGTAATTATGACTATTAACAAAAAATTGTTGAGGAGATTTCTACATGATTATCCCTTTCAGCCCGCAACTGCTGTCTGGAGAGCGACAGAAATAGATCATGTGATAGCCTATCCCTTTCCCGAGGGATTTGGTCTCGATCTCGGTTGTGGTGACGGACAACTGACCCAAATCATTTTAGAATCTGTCGGGACAAGAAGCATGGTCGGTATAGATATAGACCCTCAAGAAGCGGCTTTAGCCGAAAAATCAGGAATTTACGAACGAATTCACATTACTCCCGCCGCTCAAATTCCCGAAAAAGATTCCTGTTTTGATTGGGTATTTTCCAACTCAGTTTTAGAACATATACCTAATCTAGATGATGTGATTGCGGAAGTGTCTAGACTATTAAGGCCTGGTGGTCAATTTTTGTTAACCGTGCCAGGAGATAAATTTCACCAATGTTTGGGCGGCCCTGTGTTACCGTGGGTTTCTCTGGAAGAATATAGACGGGAAGTGGACGAGCGCTTTGCCTGCCTGCGATATTGGAGTGTAAAAGATTGGGAAAATCATCTTCTTCCTCATGGTCTTCAAATTGAACGGGCTACAGAATATCAGACCGCCAGCGAAGTAAGAAGATGGGAAACAATCGCCCGTTATACGTCAGGTATCATTTACGGATTGATGAAACGCAGTAAACAGCCGATCGAAATTCAGCGCTCTTTGGGAGTTAGAAAAGCGAGTGCTAAAATGCCTTGGTTTTTAGCCCGTATTCTCGCTAACTTGTTGAGCTTTAATCTAGATAAACCTGATTCTAGAAAGGTGGAATTAATGGGAGGATTGATGATTTTGGCTCGGAAGATATAAAAGAATATGGGCGAACGGATTACCGCACTATCCATTCAGTTGCGGTGATCGATTCACTTCACGTTTAGCTATTACATACCGCTTATAACCTCCTATGTGCTATTTCCGCCCGCTTTTCCTTCCCTCGATCATGTCGGAGTACAAAATCAATAACTTATCTTTAAATCAATGACATGGAAAATTATCGATATAGTGGCTTTGATTATCTTCGAGGAATTGCCTGTGTGTTAGTCGTTCTGTGGCATTCTGGAGGATTAGACTTTTTACTATCTTTCGAGTTTATAAGAGAACTTACCCGTGTTTTTTATTATAACTTTTGTCTATTGTCGGTTCCCATTTTCTTTCAAATTTCTCTATTTTTGACCTATAGTAAAGGTGCCAGCTTTCAATATATCAAGAATAGAAAAGTTCCGCAGTTATTAAAAATATATTTTTTTTGGACGATTCTCGGAGCGATTGCGATATATATTCTGGGTGGCAGGATAACTTTCCCCTTTTCCCGAGGACTTGTCGGATCGATCATGTGGTTATTGCGAGGTGGAATCCGAATCGAACTATATTTCTTGGTATCCTTAATCCTAATCACCTCTTTAGTTTTTTTGAATCAATTTGTTTTTAGAGAAACAAAAAAATCTCTCGAATTACAGTTGATTTTACTACTATTGTCTTCGTCTCTCCTGTATATATGTAAATTTGATTACTGGAATCCCTTGAACTTTATACCTTATATATTCTCATCTTTAATTATTTATGAATTTAGTAAAAATGGGATGTTTCTTGCCTCCATAAAAAAAACAAGGACGATTAGCATATCATTTTCGATTCTATTCATCCTGCTATCTATTGTAGAGTGGTTATGGTTATATGATCCGAAAGCTCAATTTTTGTTGCCGCCATACTCCCGAATCTCTTTGGTTATAGGAAGCTCTTTGATTTTATACCTGTCCTTAAAAATAAAATATAAACCCCCAGGTTTCCTGCTGCTTATTTCGAGTTATTCTCTGGGGATTTACTGTATACATTTTAATTTTATATACCCAGTCAACTACTTCAACCGACTATGGAACAACCTTTGGCCAAGTTTACCTGCAAAGCTAGAAAACAGTCTGACTTTTCTGACGATATTACTGCTATCCATCTTTTTTGTTTTCCTGTTAAGAAGGATCAAAATACTCAAGGGACTTACCTAACTATTGATGGTGAAAATCACCCAACTTCATCTTTCATAAATTAGACAAATATTCTGGGGGAATTTACTGAATAATCTGAATCGTTCTGGAAATCATGTTATACTACAGTGGCTCAGGGTAATTGATTGAAATTGTCTTTTGTCACTCCCAGAGTCAGAAGGTCAAGTGAGCATCTAGAAATCTAGGATTTTCTCTCGATCAATCAGAACGATAAATTTAAACCGTTCTCTGCTAGAAATTAAAATATGTCTCGAACTGTAGCGTCTAAGGAGTAATTAAAAAATGAAAGCGATCTGTCAATTATGTGATAGTGATCGGTCACGTCTCGCTTTTGTTAAAAACGGGTATGCTCATTTTGCTTGCTGTGATTGCGGTTCCCTGTATGTTTATCCCCGACCTAGTTCGGCTGAACTGCTCGAATTTTATCGACTCGAGCAGGGAAACCATCTGTCTCAATCCTGTTGGCAAGAGTCCCATAAACATAGCTGGGATTTATGGAAACATACTTTACAAGTCGCTAGAAATAAGGCTGGTTCTGGAAGACTTTTAGATATTGGATGTGGTAGTGGTGAATTTTTGCGTTTCGCTCAAAAAATGGGCTGGCGGGATGTGGAAGGAATTGAAGTAATTCCTGAAATTGCCGATATTGCAGGTCAGTTAACTGGTGCCAAAATTTATACTTCCGACTTTTTAGAAACTCCTTTAGCCGAGAATTCCTATGCGGTCATTACCCTCTGGGATGTGATCGAACATCTTAGTAATGTTCCGATGGTTTTAGAACGAATTTTTTCCTTACTTAAACCTGGAGGAATTGTCATTATAGGAACGGTGAATCAACAGGGAATTTCGATGCGCTTCTTTAAAGAAAAATCCCTAACTGTCATGCCACCAGAACACCTAACCTTTTTTACGAGCAAGGGGATGCGGCAAGCCTTAAAAAATCAGCATTTTACAGGTATAATGTGTTGGTCATGTATGATTTACTTGCGAGAATGGACTCGTTTTCTTTCTCGAACAACATCCAACAATACTGGAGATATAAAGGACTACGCAAATGTTCGCTCAACCTTGACCGATTCCTCTCTATTTTTACAGCTAATTCGAGTTACCAACGTAGGTCTAAAGATTACAAATCTAGGTGATGAGTTAGTCGCTACTGCTCAAAAGGGAAAATTATAAAGTAAATGAAAAAGAGAAAAAATTGGTTGTTGCGAGACATTTATAGCTGGAAGTTCCTGCGATTTGTATTAGTGGGTTCCTTGGGATATATTTCATCGATATTGATAATTTATTTGCTCACAGAAAAGCTAAAATTACATTACATAATATCTTGGCAAGTCGCTTGGTTTTTTAGTAATTTACTAACTTTTTCTATTAATAAACTTTATACTTTTAATAGTAAAAAAAGAAATTTTGGGTTCGAGATATGGCGATATTATTTAGTCAATTCATCTAGTTTGTTCTTTGCTCTAATTGGTGTTTATGTTATGGTAGAAGCTTTTCGAGTAAATTACCTAATTGCGAGTGTTTTAGTTTCTCTAATTTCTCTGTTCTATAATTTTATACTACATAAAAAATGGAGTTTTAAGTAACCGATGAAAATAGCGATTATCTCGGAAGTATTCTTGCCAAATATTGGCGGAATGGAAATTCGATATAAAGAATTAGGTCGTACCCTAGTAAAGATGGGTCACCAAGTCGAATTGTACACCTTTCGCTTAAACAAATCCGATCCAGTTCAAGAAAATATTCACGGCATCATCGTCCATAGAATCACTAATGCTTTCCGTTACTTTACCAGCATTTGGGGATTACGAAACTATCCAGATGTTCTTTTTTTCACTCTCGCATTGTTACAGCGTAAAAAAGAACTAGAAGATTTCGATATTGTTCTCTTCAACAAATGGCCAGTCATCCCTTCTCTTGTGTTACCGAGCTTTATTAACAATAAGTTCGTGGTAGATTGGTGTGAGATATATGACAATCGTTTTTGGGACTTTATTTATCGTTTAATTACCTCTCGTAGAGAAATGTTACACATCTGTGTGAATCAAAAAATTTGTGATATTCTTCAGGAAAATTACAAAGTAATCCCTCGAAGAACTAGAGCCATTCTGAGTGGCATAGATTCTCAAAAATTCACCTGCAATATTGACAAAAAGCAAAATAAGAAAATTTTATTTTTAGGTAGGCTCGCCAAGCACAAAAACCCCGAGTTAGTCATTAAAGCTTTTCTAAAAAAATCCTTAAATACTCAAGGTTATTACCTCGACATCGTAGGAGGGGGGCCTTTATATAGCGAACTCAAAAAACACTACGATGGCAGCAATAACATTACTATTCATGGGTCTGTAGATGAACTCGACAAAGAGAATTTTCTCAAACAGGCGAGTTTATTAGTCCTACCGTCTCGGCGAGAGGGATTTCCCGTGGTTTGTGCGGAAGGGTCGGCTGCAGGTACACCAACTCTCACCGTATTGTATCCTGATAACGGAACCGTGAACGTAGTCACTCAATTCGGCATCGGTTGGATCGCCAACCCTAACTTGAACGAATTAGCGGATAAGATCGAGCGATATGGAGATATGGATTATTGGGAATGGCTACCCGTATCCCGATGGTGTGTTGAGCGGGCTAATCAGACTTTTGATTGGTCGATCGTCGCCGAAGAATTCTTAAGCTTCATCAGTGACTCGAATTCTAAAAATTATTAAATACTGGAACTGAGTCTAGAAAAAGTTGCCTAAGAGATCATGAACAGAAAATTTGTTTTGATAACAGGAGTTGCTGGGTTTTTAGGTCGATATATCGCTAGGCATTTCTATCAGCGTGGCTGGCAAGTAATCGGCATAGACACCTCGTCGCCTGAAAATGCACCGAGTGGAATTCTGAAACATTATTATTCTTTTAGGTTACCCAGCAAAGATGAATTAAATACCTTGCTCGATCAATACTCTCCCGATGCCTGTATTCATTGTGCTGGACGCGCTTCAGTCGGTCTTTCGATGAGCGAACCATCGGCAGATTTCTACGCGAATACCCTAGTAACTTTCGAGATGCTAAACGCCTTACGCCTTCACGCTCCTAGTTGTCGATTTATCTTTTTGTCCAGTGCGGCTGTTTACGGAAATCCAAGTTCTTTACCGATAGAAGAATCGCAAAGTTCTTCTCCTCTGTCTCCCTATGGATTTCATAAATTCTATAGCGAAAATCTTTGTTTAGAATTTTCTAAAATTTACAGTATTCCCACAGCTAGTTTACGAATTTTTTCCGCTTACGGACCAGGATTACGCCGTCAGGTAATTTGGGATATCTGTCAGAAAATTTTGAGCCAGAATCGATTAACTTTACAGGGTACAGGTCAAGAAAGTAGAGATTTTATTCATGCCGTCGATATTGCGAGAGCTACAGAAATTGTGATTAATTCCGCTCCTATGCGTGGGGAAGTATATAATCTAGCTAACGGGGAGGAGTGGAAAATTTCCGAGATCGCCGAACTGGTTTTACGAGCTATGGGAGTAGAGTATCCGATCAATTTTGACGGGATGTCAACTCCTGGCAATCCTCTTCGATGGCAGGCTTCGATCGCCAAGTTACAAGGACTAGGTTTTTCTCCCTCTATTAACATAGAACAGGGAATTACTACTTTCTGTAATTGGTGTCGAGCGGAATGGCAAGGACTAGAGTAAAAATCTTTTTAGAAACTTTACAGAAGACTATGCAGACAAAGAACTCCTATTTTTTAGATTTAACCCCTCTAAGAGAATTGATGCTTTCCCGAACCTTCTGGTTCAGTCTCAGCATCGTATTCTCCATTTTGTACAGTATCCTATTCTTACAAATCGCTTTCGGTAGCGAGTACAGTATTCAGGATGACGCACGCCGTAGTATTGTTGACTTCCAGGAAAGAATAGGGCTGACTGGCTAAGGTAAAATTAGGGTTTCGGCTTATCCTGAACTCAGGTTAGTTATGACATGGCAATTCTACAAAACCGCCTAATTTGATAGCGTTTTACTATCCTCCGATGCTGCCGCTTCTAGGCTGGTAATTGGGGTTTCTGCCGTCAAAATAGGAGGAACATCACTTAAACTAGCAGTTTGATAAACCGGTTCATTTGTAGCAAATAAATTTCTCATATCTTGAGAATAATTAGAAGCGATCGATAGCAAAGCTCCGGCAAAAATATAGAGAGGTAAAGGCAAAATAAACCCCTTCGCCCACTGATAAAATTCCACCAACAAAAATAACAAAACACAACCCACAACCCAAACTTTCATCGCACTTTTCCCCCTATTTTTATGAGAAAAGGTGAGCAAAAAGCCCACCTTTTATTTAACTAATTCCAGTGAGAATTTATTCGATCACGGGAGCGATTAACTCGCGTCTTTCCCCCGAAATAACTTTCACCTTACCTTCCTCATCGATATCGACCATGGCCGTATCCCCATCAGAAACCCGTCCGGAGAGAATTTCCTCAGCCAGAACATCTTCCAATAGACGCATAATCGCACGACGTAAGGGACGAGCGCCGTAGGCCGGATTATAACCCTCCTCGATCAAGCGTTCTTTAAACTTATCAGTGACAGACAAAGTAATATTTTGTTCTGTCAGACGTTTAAACACATCCTTGAGCAGGATTTCGGCGATTTCCTTGACTTCTTCCTTATTGAGTTGACGGAAGACAATAATCTCATCAAGACGGTTGAGGAATTCAGGGCGGAAATACTGTTTTAATTCCTCATTAACCAGCGATCGAATGCGATTATACTGGGCCTCGGCCTGATTATCAGCAAACTCGAAACCTAAACCACCGCCACCCTTCTCGATGACTTTAGAACCGATGTTCGAGGTCATGATCAACAGGGTATTTTTAAAGTCCACCGTGCGACCTTTGGCATCGGTCAAACGTCCATCTTCAAGGATTTGCAGAAGCATATTGAAGACATCGGGGTGAGCTTTTTCGATTTCGTCGAATAGCACCACCGTATAAGGACGACGACGCACCGCTTCCGTTAATTGTCCCCCTTCGTTGTAACCAACGTAACCCGGAGGCGAACCGATTAACTTAGAAACCGTGTGCCGTTCCATGTATTCCGACATATCGAGACGGATCATCGCATCTTCCGAACCAAAGAAATAAGCGGCCAGAGCTTTAGTTAACTCGGTTTTACCTACCCCCGTTGGACCGGAGAAGATAAAGGAAGCAATGGGACGGTTGGGATTTTTCAGGCCGACGCGAGCGCGACGAATGGCGCGGGACACCGCTTTAACCGCGTCCTCTTGACCGATGAGACGCTGATGCAGGGTATCTTCCATGTGCAGCAGTTTCTCGGATTCGGTTTCGGTCAGTTTGTTGACGGGAACCCCAGTCCAAGAAGCGACGATGTGAGCGATTTCCTCCGCATCCACAAAGGGTTCATCGTTGCCATCTTCGCCTTTTTTGGTGGAAGCGAGATTCCGGATCTGGGTTTTGATTTCCATTTCCCGATCGCGCAATTCCCCGGCTTTCTCGAAGTCTTGACCGCGCACCGCGTCATCTTTTTGTTTGAGAATTTGCCGCAGTTCTTTATCTAATTCCTTGGCTGCCGGGGGCAATTGGGAATTAATCAAGCGCACTCTCGAACCAGCTTCATCGATTAAATCGATCGCCTTGTCCGGTAAAAAGCGATCGCTAATGTAGCGATCGGACAATTTCGCCGCCGCTTCCAGGGCCTCATCTAAGATTTTTAGTTTGTGGTGCTGTTCGTAGCGTTCCCGGAGACCGTAGAGAATTTCGATTGTTTCTTCTACGGAGGGTTCACCGACCATAACCGGTTGAAAACGTCTTTCTAGAGCCGCATCCCGTTCGATATGTTTGCGATACTCATCCAAGGTCGTCGCCCCGATACATTGCAGTTCTCCCCGGGCCAAAGCCGGTTTGAGAATATTGGCCGCATCGATCGCCCCTTCGGCTGCCCCGGCACCGATGAGAGTATGAACTTCATCGATAACAAGGACGACGTTACCCGCTTGGCGAATTTCGTCCATGATTTTTTTGAGGCGTTCCTCAAATTCGCCGCGATACTTGGTTCCCGCCACTAACAAGCCGATATCGAGGGTGACAACCCGTTTTTCTTCGAGAATGTCGGGAATATCCTTGTTAGCGATGCGTTGGGCCAATCCTTCTGCGATCGCTGTTTTACCGACCCCCGGTTCCCCGATTAGGACTGGGTTATTTTTGGTACGACGACCGAGAATTTGGATAACGCGCTCGATTTCCTTTTGCCGGCCGACCACGGGATCGAGTTTACCCTCGCTGGCCATTTGGGTGAGATTGGAACCGAATTCATCAAGAGTGGGGGTTTTAGTGCGACCTTGGGAAGATGAACCGGCGGCCACTTCGGCGGTTTCCCCTAACATTCTGATCACCTGGGTGCGAACTTTCGAGAGATCCACGCCGAGATTTTCCAGAACCCTAGCGGCCACACCTTCCCCTTCGCGAATTAGTCCTAAAAGGAGGTGTTCTGTGCCAATATAGTTATGGCCCAGTTGACGGGCTTCTTCGAGGGAGAGTTCTAAAACTCTTTTGGCTCTGGGGGTGAAGGGAATTTCCACGGCTACGAATCCGGAACCGCGACCGATGATTTTCTCCACCTCCACGCGCGCATCTTTGAGATTGACACCCATGGACTTGAGGACTTTGGCGGCAACTCCCGTTCCCTCTCCAATTAGTCCTAGTAAAATCTGCTCTGTTCCCACGAAGTTATGGCCGAGGCGGCGGGCTTCTTCTTGGGCGAGCATGATTACTTTAATGGCTTTTTCCGTAAATCTTTCAAACATAGCCTATCCATCACCTACACAAGCGACCCTAGATATGCTGATTTTAGCACGGCTTTTTAGTTTAGCTGTCTCTCAGTGATCAGTTATTGGGGAGCGGCTATTAGTTATAGTGGTTGTAGCTCTGAAGATTTTTTCTGGGGTCAATCGGTCTCAGCTGACTTGCGGAGATGCCCGGAATCTCCCGGATTATGGTTTTAGCCCACCGGAAACCTGCCGATAAGTGGTTCACCCTTGCATAATCCCCTAGGGTCGTGGTCATCCCCATCTCTCGATCGCTTGACTATCGATCGCCCATTTTCAGCAATCTTGTAGGGTGCGTTCCCTAATGCAACTTCTACCGCTCCAGCGCTCGATTTTGGGGAACGCACCATGCACATTGATTGAAACTGTGAGTCTAAGCCTCGTGGGTTGGGTTGAGCGAAACAAGACTGGGGCGAAAATAGCTCAATTCGCTTGAAAAAGCGAAACCCAACCCCCCCAAAGGTTACTCTTTGTTGGGTTTCCTTGGGTCAACCCAACCTACAATAATTGCTTGCCCCTTGCAAAATAGTTTCATAAAAAGATTATGATTGATTCGATTATCTGGAAAGAGAAGTTAGAGCAAGATGTCGCCTCTTTAAGAAAAAGATTGCTCCAACGCCGTTGGTCTTTCAAGTCAATGGTTTTGTTTGAACGAGAATTGATGTTGATATTTTTCAGCATTCGAGCGTTGATAGAAGCAGGAAAACTAACTGACCAAACCAGCCATAAAGAATATAAGTTTATGACCTACCCCAATAAAGGGAAGGTTGTAGACGACTACACAAAATACTATATTGACGAAGTGTTCGACCTGGATTCAGGAACAGAGAACAAACTAACGTTAAAACTGCTAACCCATCAATTTATTCATGCCTATGTGATTTTTCCAGATTTTTCCGAAGAAGGCAACGTCGCTGGGGTTTTGCTATGCTCTGATTGGGAGAAAAAGAATAGTTTGATTAAACTCCCAATTGATTTGGCAATTGAAATAATTGAAGATGTGATTGCAGATAAAATCAAACAAATGCACATAGTAAGAAATGAAAAAACTGGCGAATTAAGAAAAACAAAAATCTTGTGAGCCCTATCGAGCCGTAGGGTGCGTTCCCTAAGGCAACTCCTACCGCTCCAGCGATCGATTTTGGGGAACGCACCATGCACATTGATTGAAGCGGTGAGTCTAAGCCTCGTGGGTTGGGTTGAGCGAAACAATACTGGGGCGAAAATAGCTCAATTGGAAGCTTAAAGTGCGATCGCAATCGCCGTAGGGTGCGTTCCCCAAATGCAACTTCTACCGCTCCAGCAATCTTGTAGGGTGCGTTCCCCAAATGCAACTTCTACCGCTCCACCAATAGATTTTTGGGGAACGCACCATGCACATTGATTGAAACTGTGAGTCTAAATGCGATGCCGCTCTTGTGGGCTTAGTTGAGAAATGTTAGCGAAGATTGCCAATGTTTAGGTTAAAATAGAAGGGCAAAAGTTGCAACGGGGTCAGGACAATGACAGTTAATCAACTCCGCTACAGCAAAGAAGAATTCGCCCGACGTGGTAATGAGATTTATCAATCTCAGGTGCGCCCCCAAGTCGAGGAAGGCAATCATGGGAAGATTGTAGCCATAGATATTGAAACAGGGGCTTTTGAGCTTGCCAATGACACAATAACTGCTTCTAATCGATTGCTTGAACGAAACCCTGATGCTCAAATCTGGCGTGTCCGAATTGGGTATAAAGGCGTTCACCGCTTTGGCGTAGGTCGTCTGCTTTAACTTTATGATGAACGGAATTGTTGATCAAAACTGCGAGGCGAGGCTTAGGTTAGTCGTAAGCAATGAGAGTAAACAGAGGCAAGTAATTGATGCTGTTATTGATACAGGGTTCACAGGCTTTTTGACCTTACCTCTGACAGTAATCAGTTATCATTAAGAAAACGCCGGATCGTTAACCTAACAGAATTAACCCCACAATCCCACCCGAAAAGCTTGAAAAACAGGGAACCGGTTATGCCAACCACCTACGATTGCGATTTAATTCTCTGGGCCCGGGATACGGCTCAACTTTTGCGGGAACAACGCTGGGATGCCATTGACTGGGAGCATTTAATCGAGGAAATCGAGGATTTGGGGAAAAGTGAACGCAGTGCGATTGGTTCTCAAATGGAGCGAATTTTGCTTCATCTGCTCAAGTGGCAATATCAACCCCAACGGCGCTCCGATAGTTGGCTGGATTCCATCAATGATGGGCGATCGCAAATTCGTCGCAAATTAGAGGATAGTCCCAGTTTACGCGGTTATCCCGCAGAAATTTTGGATAAGGAATATACCAGAGCGCGTCGAGAGGCCGCCAAACAAACAGGTTTATTCCTTAGCATTTTTCCAGAGTTTTGTCCCTATACTATCGCGCAGGTGATAGAAGATTGGTGGCCCCGGTGATAGCCCTGATTAAAGGTTAAATAATATCAGCCAGACTGGGAAACTATCTGATCAAATCAGTCCCCCCAGAGAACCCCCCTTGAGCCACATAGCACACTTTCCTCTTTTTGTCAAATTTTATGTTAAGAAAGATGTAACTAATGGATAGGGGGATGATCAAAGATTAACCGTCTTCGTATTCGGGGATTCTCTCTTTTTTCTTCTCGGTGATATTGACGCGGGGGGGATTGTAATCCGGTTCCACGTCATCATCCCACATATCATCCTCGGCCTTATCCTCGTAATCGTCGTACTGAGGACGAGAAAAGCTTTCTGTGCGTTCTGAGCGCGCTTCTCCCCAGTTATCTTCTTCTTCCTCGTATTCTTCCTCATAATAACGAGCTTCGGCCCGTTTTTGCGGTGGGGGAGTGGCGCGCAGGGGTTCTTTTTCCCATTCATCCTCACTCCAGCGTTCTTCAACGGGTTTAGCGGCCTCAACGGGAGTGCGGAGGGGAATACCCGTACCTAACTGATTTTCCGGACGAGCAGCGGGAGTATAATAAGCTTCTTCCTCTTCTCTTTCCCAGGGGGGACGACCAATACCCAAACGTTCCAAAACCCCCACACTAACCTGCGTGAGACGTTCTTCGGCCCCTTCAAAGACGATTAAGCGATTCGGACCGCTGCTAACCACTTCTTCAATGGCAATTTCGTAGGTACTGATCAATTGTTCGGGGATAAGAGGCAATCCCAGGGAAGCGATGACAATGGAATGTAATTGACCACTAAGGGGATCAAATTGATAATCGCGGACTTTGCCTAAAGGTTCGCCGGTTTCCGTGATCACTTCACTACCGATTAAGGGAGTATAAGCATCGATATCGACGGATTCCAAGACGTTATCATCTTCAACGAGAACCACGTCTCCCGTCTGACTGATGCTCGATAAATACATATATTGAGGCATTCCCGACAAGGAGAGGATATTATCGCGGAGTCCCAGGGCAACCACTTCTCGTTGATCGATATCTACAAGGATATCTTTAACAACGCCGAGTTTTTTGCCTGTATTGCGAGTGATAACCTGTGTATTTAAAAATTCTGAACGTAAGCGACTATTCTCTGTGATCATTTTTTCCTATGGGTAGGCGTTAGGTCGTGGGAATACGAGTTATTGTAGGCTTAATATATAGGGCGAGATCGAGGGTTAATTTACCGATATTGGCTTAGATCTTAAAGTTCCCTGAGATTAACACTTTTTTTGGCCTTGTTTGGGCGATAGTTTCGGGTGATAGATAGGGTTAAACCCATTTTAGCTAATTCTTTACATTTTTTTAGTAACAACAAAGCAGGAGCTAGAGAGAAACTCCCTTGGCTCCTGCTGTCTAGATTCTGATTACATAGTTAAGGACTGCACCTCAGTTTCGATCAGTTTAGCCAAGTCTTGCAGGAAGGAGGCTGCATCGGCCCCGTAGATGACTCGGTGGTCACTGGTGAGATTAACCGTCATCTGTTTTTGCACTCCGAATAAACCATCTTTATTGACGACGATTTGGGGACGGGAAGCACCCACGGCTAGGATCGCACCTTGGTTGGGGGGTAAGATAGCGGTAAAGCGATCGACTCCGAACATTCCCAGATTAGAAATGGTAAAAGTACCGCTATTATATTCTTCCGGTTGCAGTTGTTTACTGCGGGCGCGATCGACTAAATCTTTCCAACTGCGGGAGAGGGAATAGATATCCATCTGGTCAGCAGAGCGCAAAACCGGCGTAATTAAGCCACCACCAGGCATAGCCACGGCTACGGCCACGTTAATCGCCCCGTGGTATTGGATTCCTGCGTCGCTATAGCTGGCATTAACTATAGGATGTTTAGCGAGGGTATTAGCTACCGCTTTTGCTAACAGGGCCGTCATGGTGACACCCTTGGATTTTAGCTGTTGATAGAGTTGATCCAGTGGGTCGGTGGTGATAGTGTAGCCCACTTGGAAGGTGGGAACCTGTAGGCTAACCGACATATTCTGGGCGACGGCTTTTTGCACAGTGGTGAGGGGAACAGTCCGACCGACCGGGGCGCTGGTTGGAATCGGGGCTTTAGGAGCCGCTACAGGGACGCTGACGGGTTGCGGGGGAGTAATGACGGGAGCGGGGGCGGTGCTGACTTTTCCTGTCGCTTTTTCTACGTCTTCGGCGGTAATTCGTCCGTGGGGACCGCTACCCACTAGGGTTTTCAGATCCACCTTTAATTCTTTAGCCAGTTTTTTGGCCCTGGGAGAGGCGACTAAACGGCCATTATCTTTAACGGCGGCGACAGGGATCGAAACGGGAGGCGGAGCGATTTCTGGGGTCTCTACGGGCTTGCTAGGGGCGGCGGCGGCGGTTTTTCCCTGAGCTTTGGCCAGTTCAATTTCCGCTTCAGTTTCGGCGATATAGGCGATCGCTTCCCCCACGGGTGCTTCCTGGCCAGCTTCGACTAAAATTACAGCGAGATAGCCATCATAAAACGATTCCACGTCCATGTCGGCTTTGTCGGATTCGACCACTAACACCGTTTCCCCTTTGCTGACTTTTTCCCCGGGGGACTTCACCCAAGAAACTATTTTTCCTTCGGTCATGGTGGAACTGAGCGCGGGCATGAAGATATCTCGAATCATGGTGGAGTGCTTCTATCTCTAATGTTTTGAGCCATAGCGCATTTTACCACAGTTGATGGGGTTGGGGGGCTTTTCAGTGAGCAGTGAGCAGTGGGAAAAAGAGAAGGGAAAACAGCCCCTTCTCCGTCGTATCTAGACAAAAATTGTTCTAGTTGCCAATATGGACCGGTTGTGCTTGCAGAGATTCGACTAAACCGCGCACGGCTGCCACCATGGCCACTTCATTATCCAATTGATTGATCGCCGAACCAACACCGATACCGGCCGCTCCAGCAGCGATCGCCATAGGAGCGGTGACAATCGATAAACCGGAAGCGCAGAGGACGGGAACCTTAACCGCATGGGAAATAGCGTGGGCTGCTGCTAAAGTCGGGGCAGCTTTTTCAATCAGTCCCAAAATACCGGCGTGACGGGGTTGACTGCTAGTGCCGCCTTCGGTTTGAATAATGTCAGCACCCTGACTAACTAAAGCTTCCGCTAGTCTCACCTGTTCATCGAGGGGCAGCAGATGGGGAACTGTCACAGACAGGGTAATTTCGGGCAGTAAGTCGCGAGTTTGACGGGTTAGGGCTAAAACTTCCGCCGCCTCAAAAATGCGTCCTTGAGCATAAAAACTATCGAAATTACCGATCTCAATTAAATCGGCCCCGGCCGCCACTGCCATCAGCAACAATTCTGGCTCGACGGCCGATACACACACGGGTAAATTTGTCAAGGCTTTTACCGCCCGAATTAGGTCAGCATTAGCGGCAATATCGACAAAAGTTGCTCCTCCGGCTGTAGCGGCTTTAACTACTGAGAGAACCTGCGAGCGATCGAAATTATTTAACCCACTGATCACTTTCAGGGCATGACGACGGGCGAAGGCTTGCTGTAAGGTAAAATTGATCATCGGAAATTTTGGGTCTGAAACCCCGTCGTTCTACGACGGCTTTACTGTTAAATATTAGCACATTTACGAAATATATGCTAAAATGTGAGACATGGAAAAGCTATCGCTACCGATTTTACCCCACACCAAAACAAGAGTCGCTATTGCGGCGCACATTGGGCTGTGTAAGATTGGTTTACAATAAAGCTCTCCATCTCAGAACACAAGCTTGGTATGAAAGACAAGAAAGAGTAGGCTACGCTCAAACTTCTTCAATGCTAACCGATTGGAAAAAGCAAGAAGAATTAGACTTTTTAAACGAAGTTAGCTGTGTACCTTTACAACAAGGGTTAAGACATTTACAAACAGCTTTTACTAATTTCTTTGCTGGTCGTACTAAGTATCCTAACTTTAAGAAAAAACATCAGGGAGGAAGTGCCGAATTTACCAAATCTGCTTTTAAGTTCAAAGACAAACAAATCTATTT
>NZ_JACJSW010000118.1:0-15955 GCF_014698375.1 Microcystis flos-aquae FACHB-1344
GTCTGTGTGACAAAATACAGAAGTAAGGTTTTTACTGGTAAAAGTCTGACTTTGGTTGAAAAATCTTTTAGGGAAGTTGCGGAAAAGATGAATTTTCAGATATTGGAATTTAATGGGGAGTCCGATCACATACACGCATTGATTGAATACCCGCCGAAACTATCTATTTCCGTGATGGTCAATTCTTTAAAGGGAGTCTCTAGTCGCAGGTATGGACAAGCTGGTTATCCTAAACCGTACGGGAAAGACGCTCTTTGGTCGCCCAGTTATTTTGTGTCTTCTGTAGGAGGTGCGCCACTGGAAGTTCTTAAGTGCTACATTAAAAATCAGGAAAAGCCGTCGTAAAACGACGGGGTTTTAACCCAAATTTTCGATAACTCGATCGAGGTCCAAGAATCTTCGTCCTCAATCAATTTTTTCGGTTACGGGAAGTCTGGTGGGCTGCCGGGTTATCTTGAAGGAAGTTAGCAGTAGTCTCAGGAGACAATAGATTATGACTTGGCGCGGCTCAACCGATACAAAAGATCGCATTTTTGCAGCTTTAGTATATCTTTTACCCTTATATTCCGCTTTTGCCTTCGGTATCTTTATCTTCCAGCAAATTCCTTTTTTAGGAGCGGCCTTAGCAATAGCCTTATATCCCTTAGCTTTTCTCTATAGTTCTCTGGGAAGCTTTGGCAGTTTAATTATCTTTTTCGTCCTCTTTTTCGCCGTGGTACGCAATCCCCGCATTAGTCATTTTATCCGGTTTAACACCATGCAGGCGATTTTAATCGATATTTTGGTGTATTTATTGGGATTGGTCTTAGGTTTCGTCGCTAGGGGTTTAGGGGCGAATTTAGTGGTAGAAACTCTTTTTAACGTCGTCTTTTTGGGAGCATTTGCCGCCTGTGTTTACAGCATTATACAGTCGGTTATCGGCAAATACGCCGAGATTCCCACAATTTCCGAGGCGGCCTATTCCCAAGTGGGAGGTTAGGTCAGCTTGAGTTTGTCCCCTTTTTCGGCTACAGTCTCTCCAGAATCAATGCGTTCGCTGCCAGGCCACATCTATGAGTCCATTTAAACAGACCCTACGGGAACTCAACGCTCAGAAGGGGAAAATAGCCGCTTCTGTGGGCAGAAAAACGCCTAAACGGGTTAATCGTTGGTTTAAATGGCTTTCTCCCGGTCTTTTTGTCAAACGCTGGCTTTTAATCAGTTTAACCGGCGTTTTTCTCACCTCCTTCGGTTTAGCTGTTTGGGTAAAATTAACCCCGGTTAATCGCTTTTTAGAGTTTGTTTCCCAAGCATTAGAAATGATCGCCCGTTTAGTCCCTAATTCTGTTTCCGGGCCGCTGGCGGTTCTGCTAGGTGTCTTTTTGTTATTCTGGGGTCAGAGTCGCACCGTCGAAACGATTACAGAAGCACTACAACCGGACGCATCGGAGGAATTAGTTGATCTCCTACGCACCCATCGTCGTCTCCATCGCGGCCCGAAAATCGTGGCCATCGGTGGCGGGACGGGTTTATCGACGCTTTTACGCGGTTTAAAACAGTATAGTTCTAATATCACCGCTATTGTCACCGTAGCTGATGATGGCGGTTCTTCGGGCCGATTACGTCGGGAAATGGGCATTTTACCCCCGGGGGATATTCGCAATTGTATCGCCGCTTTAGCCGATGAGGAAAAGTTATTAACGGAATTGTTTCAATATCGCTTTCATGCCGGGGATGGTTTATCGGGCCACAGTTTTGGTAATTTATTTATCAGCGCTATGACCGAGATTACCGGCGATCTGGAACAGGCGATCGATGCTAGTGCTAAAGTTTTGGCCATTCGCGGCAAAGTGCTACCTGCTACCCTTACCGATGTTAGTCTCTGGGCTAAGTTAGCCGATGGGCGCATTATTGAGGGAGAATCGAAGATAACCGAAGCTATGGGGCAAATTCGTCAGATTGGCTGCCATCCTGCCGATCCGGTCGCTTTACCGGCTGCTTTAGCGGCAATCAAGGAGGCAGATTATATTATTATCGGGCCGGGTAGTCTTTATACCAGTATTATCCCTAATTTGTTGGTTCCCGCAATTCGTCAGGCCCTAGCACAGGTGACAGTCCCCCGTGTCTATGTTTGTAATATTATGACCCAGCCGGGGGAAACGGATAATTATTCGGTGGCTGATCATATTCGGGCGATCGAAAAAGTCTGCGAGGAACGCGTCTTTGATGCAGTTTTAGCCCAAAGAACTGCACCATCGCCCCAATCTCTGCAATTATACGCCCAAGAGCATAGTCATCCTGTGTTTTTAGATCGCGAGGAGGTGGGAAAAATGGGTTATCGCATTGTTTTAGCGAATGTAATGGCAGAAGATGAAGTTACTGCCAAAGTTAGTCATGATCCCCAACGTTTAGCGCGAGTTTTATGGCGCTGGTATGCTAAAAAGTGAATAGCGAGTTGACTAAATGTTTTTATCTAGCTTTGTCAAGTTATAAAATCATATTTTTTGCTTTAATTTGCCGACATTAGCCAAATTTGCTGATTAAAGCCCTAGGAAAAAATTAGCCTAAAAACCATTTCGCCTTATTCTGTGTTATACTCAGATTTTGAAGAGAGATGATCATGCACTACTCTACTAAATCTAATCAAGAGACAGGTGCGACAGTCTATTCCCCAAGCGATGGAAGTGAATTAATTCCTGCTGAGGTTAAACTAGATATAAACGGGCAAAACTATCCATCACTTAATATACCTCTCCCAGAGGGCTATACAGTAGATGATGAAGGAATCATCAATAACTATGGTAGCGAACCCAAGATTTATCTATCAAAATCCCCATCTTTAGAACAGCAAAAATGGTATATTTTGCAAGGAGTAGGGGCGGTTTTGTTGGTTGCTTTGGTGTTATTAATCACCTTTTCCGTTAGCTAGATAAAAACCGTAGGATTGACATTTAAGTTGAGCGAGACAGGAAAACTTTAATTTACACCATAGAGTCTGCATCCCAAGTATCGGGAGCATATATTGGAACCGACTCTATCTATCTGTCCAAATAGTAAATCTGACAGCTGAACTTTTTTACTTTGTTAAACTTGACAATTTTTTTCAGTTTTTTGTGGGTTGCTTCGTGATCAACAATAGAACAACCAATAGAGATAACTTCTCAAAGGAAATTCAACAGGTATGAAATTTAATCCTTCTCTTAGTCAAGAACCTCGCTATCAGGCAATTCCTGTTATGCAGATAACTTCCAAAGAAACCCTTCTCCATTGGTTAGAACGGACAGGAAGATTAAAATTACGTCAATCTGATGCTCATCCCGATTTGCAAATCTTAGAAGAACTAGACGATATTATCGATCCAGATAATTATGCTATAGAAGAAGAAGAAGAATAAATAGTCTTAAGTAGGTGGGTGGAATTAAATATAAGATGAACGTAGGTTGGGTTGAAGCATGAAACCCAACGCCCGCTCATGTTACGCTACTGCTAACCCATCCTACAAATAATTGTGCCTCCCTACTTACTGGGAGTTAGGAGTGAAATTTCAATTATCTAATATTCAGGAGATTAAGAAAGTGGTATCAACGAAAAAAACGGCTTTAATTTACTGTGAAAATCAGTTTGGACGTGTGGACGGAAAAACGGCAGCTGGCTTGATCCGACAATCAGAAATATATACAATTGTTGGAGTGCTGGATAGTTCCTTAGCGGGAAAAGATGCGGGAGAAGCATTAGGAGATAAAAAAAATCATATTCCCATTTTTGCCAATTTACAAGCAGCCTTAGAAAAACTTAGAGATGTTCCCAATTGTTATATCTACGGCAAAGCACCCTTAGAAGCGTTTATTCCCCCCCTAGAAAGGCTGCTAATTTTAGAAGCAATGGCACAAGGAATGGAGATTATTAATGGTTTGCATCAATTCTTCTCCGAGGATTTAGAATTTAGGGAGCAAGCTAGTCAGTATGGTGTGCAAATTACAGACATTCGTAAACCACCACAATTAGCTGATCTTCATGTATTTACTGGGCAAATTTCCCAAGTAAATATACCCGTTATTGCCTTTTTAGGAACCGATTGTGCTTGCGGAAAAATGACCACTGCGGTGGCAGTTAATCAAACTCTCCAAGGCTTGGGTATTAAGTCTGTCTTAGTCGCTACTGGACAAACTAGCTTGATGCAGGGAGCAAGATATGGGGTTTCGATCGATGCTTTGGTTTCTCAATTTGTCATCGGTGAAATTGAAAATGCTGTGGTTCAAGCTTTTGAGCAAGAAAAACCCGATATTATTTTAGTGGAAGGACAAAGTTCTCTGAGTCATCCTGCTTTTATGAGTTCCGTGGGAATTTTGAAAGGAAGTAGGCCCGATGGGATTATTTTACAACATCCCCCAGCCCGAAAATTTCGCTGTGATTTTCCTCATTTAGCCATGCCAAAATTACAGGAAGAAATTTCACTAATTGAGGCAATTTCTCCCACTAAAGTTATCGCTATTGCGATTAATCACGAAAATCTCACCGCAGCAGCCACTGAGCGTATTATTGCCAAATATGAGCGAGATTTTCAGTTACCGACTACTGATGTTTTGTTACACGGATGTGAGAAATTAGTCCAAGCTTTATGCGATCGCTTTCCGAAATTAAACCGGAAAATCAAAGGGGAAATTTTAGCTGCAATTCCCGCAATTGGGAGCAAATAGGCTGATGAAAGACCTTTTACCCAGAATCGAGATTTCTCTCCCGAAAATACGCCATAATGCTCGTTTACTCTGCCAATTCTACGGTAGCAAGGGACTTTCTGTGATGGGAGTTTCCAAAGCGATTTTGGGTGATCCCTCGATCGCCTTGGCGATGATTCAAGGTGGAGTCAACTTTATCGCTGACTCTCGAATCGAAAATATTCTCAAAATGAAACAAGCAGGAATAGTGACAACTTTTGTTCTGTTGCGTACTGCCTTGAGTCAAGCAGAATCAGTGGTTAACATTGCAGATATCAGCTTAAATACCGAATTAGCAACAATTCAGGAACTTTCCTATTATGCTCAAGAAAAGCAAAAAATACACCGCATTATTATCATGACGGAGTTAGGGGATTTACGCGAAGGTGTACTGCCGAAAGATCTGGTCAAGTTCATCAAAAAGACCCTCGCTTTTCCCTTTATCAAAATTATTGGACTGGGTTGTAATTTGGCTTGTTATGGAGGGATTAAACCTGATAGCCATAATATGAGCAAATTATCTGTGTTAACAGATACAATTGAGCAGGAATTTTTAATAAAATTACCGATTATTTCAGGAGGCAATTCTGCTAACTATCAATGGTATCAAAAAAGTAGCGAAGTTGGTCGGATTAATAATCTGCGTTTAGGAGAATCAATTTTATTAGGTTGTGAAACAGTTAATCGACAAGTTATACCAGGCTTATATACCGATGCTTTTCGGTTAATTGCCGAAGTAATCGAATCCAAAGATAAACCATCTCTACCCTCTGGAGAAATTGGTCGAGATGCTTTTGGTAATGTTCCCAGCTTTATCGACCAAGGCATTCACCGTCGAGTTATTATTGCATTAGGAAGACAGGATATTCTTATCTCTGGATTACAAACAAGTCAGGAGATAAAAATATTAGGTTCTAGTAGCGATCATCTAGTTCTTGATAGTCATAACAAGAGGTTAAAAGTAGGAAGCGAAGTCAGTTTTAATCTTGATTACGGAGGACTTTTAACAGCCATGACTTCTCCTTTTATTACTAAAAGTTATGCTCTCAATGCAGTAGCACAACTGTCTTGATCGATGAATAAATATCCACAGATATATTTAGGGTTTGCTGGCTTATCACCTTGACATCAGGGCCGTAGAGATTTGTACTCAATTACTATCCTATCGCTAAATTCTGGGAAGAAATCAAAATCCCCCTCAATCCTTAACAAATTCCTAATCATCTCGTTTGGCACCATGATAAGCCGCCCCGAGGTATAATTCCCCTACTTTCGGGTTATTGAGTAAATCTTGACCCGATCCCTGAAAACGATCTTGACCACTTTCTAAAACATAACCTCGATCGGACATCATTAGGGCTTTTTTGGCATTCTGTTCCACTAAAATAATTGCAGTTCCCGTCTGATTAATCGCTTTTATCTGTTCAAAAACGCTGGTTACTAAGATAGGAGATAAAGCTGCCGAAGGTTCATCGAGAATTAATAAATCCGGTTGCAACATCAGCGCTCGTCCCATGGCTAACATCTGTCTTTCTCCTCCGGATAAAGTGCCAGCTTTCTGACGACGGCGCTCGAGCAAACGGGGAAACATGGCATAAATGCGCTCTTTTAAAGATTTTATATTTCCTTTGCTCGTAAAAGCTCCCATTTCAAGGTTTTCTTCAATGCTCAGGGATGGAAAAACATTAGCAATTTGGGGAACATAACCCATTCCGAGGGGAACGATTTGATTAGATTTCCAACCGGCGATATTTTGTCCCTTAAAAGTGATAGTTCCAGCACTGGGTTTTAATAAACCAAAAATCGTCTTAGCGAGGGTAGATTTTCCCGCACCATTGGGACCGATAACCGTGACTAATTCCCCTGGTGCAATGCGAAAGTTAACCCCTTGCAATATGTATAAATCCTGCACATAACCAGCATAAACTTGTTCAACTTCTAAAAGATAATCCATGGTAAGGTAAAAAGGAGATGGGAGAGAGTAATATGAATTATGAATTGGGAAGTGGGAAGCATTTTCAGTGAACAGTAATCAGTGAACTGAAAACTTACATCTGATAACTGATAACTGATAACTGATAACTGATAAATTAGGGAGTTTTTTGTAAATCAGGACGTTCTTGTGGCAGAATTGCACCTTCGACGGGGCATACTTGTAGACAGATACCACAGTCGATACAAGTGGCAAAATCAATCCAATACCAATCGGTTCCTTTAACATTTTTACCCGGTCCGGGATGGATGCAAGCAACAGGACAAGCGGAAACGCAATCGGCAACCCCTTCACAAGTTCCAGTGACGATCGAATGTGGCACAGTGTTTTCTCCTCTAATTCTTAACATTACTTTACCACTTTTAGGCCCTGTCGTGCCAGGATTGGAATCATTGTTAGGAAACTTTCTCTTAATTCCCTAAAATATTGGGAGTTTTTTCTTGATCTTAGCAAGAAGTAAGATAGAAGTTTTCGCTAGGGTTTTTACTATTCCCTTACGGGAGGACAAATAGTTAATTTCTTCCCGTAATTCCTGATTATTTTTCTGGAGATAATTATGATTATTTTCTAATTCTTTTAGGGATATTTCCATCTCTTTTATAGTACGATAATCTTGCTGTTGTTTCAGATACATTATCTGTTGTGCTTCCTGTAATTTTCTTAACTCTAACCAGACTTGATTCTGACTTGATTCCTTAGTTTCACTGAGCGCATACCAGAGAAAATCAGTGATTTCTTCCGCTATTGTTTGATTAACTTCAAAAAACTCGATAATATCAATCTTTTCGGGGGTAATTTTGGGGTATAACTTTCTTAAATCTTGGGCAATATCAGAGGAAAAAGCGATGATTCTAGAAGCGGACAAAATTGCATAGTGTTTTTCTAAATCTACTGGTAAATTGCCGTTTTCTTCTGGGAATTCATAAGCAAGCAAAAGTAGAGAAGGAGTGTTTAAGGGACTGGTATAAAAAGTGGAAATAAATAAATTTGCCTGTAGGCGATCGCAAATAGCTTGAATTTTTCTGGCATCCTTTCCCGTACAATTATAATCGTAGGATTCCGCAGGCCAATATTTAAATTCTTCCCATCTTGGTGCGGTGTTATTTCTATCTAAAATAACAATGTGTTGACTAAATTCTAATTGACTCCAATGCTCTAGAATTGAAGACCAAATTCTGGCTAATTTTCGTTGCTTAAGTTGAAAGATCACGCCATCAATAACAATAATTGGGCATCTTTTCCGGGAGATAGCTTGAATTGTTTGTAATTTTTCTCGCTCATCTTCCTGTAAAATTATGCCTAAATCTTCCATCTTAACTGGATTGGGTTTAATTTCTATATCCTTAATGTCTGGGTGGGGAATTTTATAGATTTTACACACTTGATAATGTTCCTGTAATGCTTGACCATTACTGCCATGTTCTAAGCCTTGGAGATTTAAATAATATAACCCTAAAATCTCAGGAATTAAAGCCATTTTTTCGCCTTGAATGCCGATTCTTAACCAAAATTCATAATCACCAGCACAGCGAAAATTTTCCTGAAAATAACCATATTTATCGTGCAGCATTTTTCGCCACATTGCTTGAGAACCCACACAACAACCTTGACGCATCTGTTGATAGGAGTAATTTGGCCAATTCCAATGTTTTAAAGCTGGGGTGGTGGCAAAAGTATCATTTTTGAAGGTGGTAATTAATTGATCGGCATAAACCAAACTAATCTCTCTATTGTTATCTAGATAATTAGCCATAATTTCCAGAGCATTAAAACAGCGACGATCATCAGTATTCCCATTGGTGATATAGGAACCCCTAGCTAGTTTAATAGCACGATTCCAAGCGCGGTAGAGGGTTTCTCGTTCTCTAGTTCTCTGGTAAATAATATTAGGATAATTTTCTTGAAACTCTTGGATAATCTCCCCTTCATTCTCCGGGGAAGCACTATCGATAATAATAAGTTCTACTTCTCCCTTTTCGTAAAGAGTTTGAGTAACTAAATCCTCTAGACAACCCCGGATAAACTCCGCGGATTTATAGGTAGAAACAATTACAGAAACTTTGATACTCTGCACTGGTATAGAGTTATTAAAACTAGGATTCATCGGCTTATCTGATCGCAATTCAAGACAGGGAAATTTTTTGATAATTTTGAAAAAGAAGATTTTAAGACTCTATATTTGATCGGGAGAATTGTCAAGATGTTATCGACTCTTATTGAAGATACCAGTTTATTTACCTTTGGCTTGTTACTTGACATAATAAAAAACTATAATGGGAAGGCTGTGGAAAATGAGCAACAATGACCGTATCTTCCTCCCTAGACTGGCTAACCCGTGGCACCAGTGACCTATTCCCCCATCAACCCGACTCCCAAGATCCTAGGGAAAATTTAACCCAACTACTGCAAACTACCGATCGCCCTTTAAGAATTAAACTAGGTATTGACCCCACCGGCAGCGATATTCACCTAGGTCATAGTATCCCTTTTCGGAAACTGCGTGCTTTCCAGGATGCCGGTCATGTAGCAGTGGTGATTATTGGTGATTTTACCGCTAGAATCGGCGATCCGACGGGAAAATCGGAAGTTAGAAAACAATTGACCATCGAAGAAGTGAGAGCCAATGCCGAGAATTATCTGGCACAATTACGCCCAATTTTAGATTTTAACACCCCTAATCGCCTAGAAATTCGCTATAACTCGGAATGGTTGGGGAAATTAGACCTATCGCAAATTCTCGAACTCCTCTCCACCATGACCGTGGGGCAAATGTTGGCAAAAGAAGGCTTTTCCGAACGCTACGACCAGGAAACCCCGATTTTTCTCCATGAATTTCTCTATCCCTTAATGCAGGGTTATGATTCCGTAGCTGTCGAGGCCGATGTCGAATTGGGAGGAACCGATCAAAAATTTAATATTGCCGTCGGTCGTGATTTGCAGAAATATTTCGGTAAAAAACGGCAATTCGGGCTACTTTTACCGATTTTAATCGGAACCGATGGCAGTCAAAAAATGTCCAAATCCCTGAATAATTATGTGGGATTGCGGGAATCGGCCCTGTCCATGTACTCGAAACTGGAAAAAACCCCCGACGCTTTGTTAAAAGATTATTACGAACTATTGACAAATTTGCCCTTAGATGCTATGGCGAGCAATCCGCGAGAGGCACAAAAACAACTGGCGATCGAGGTAGTTGCCCAGTTTCACGGGAAAGAGGAAGCATTAAAGGCACAAAAAACAGCGCAGGAGATAGTTCTACAGGGAAATACAGCAGCAGCAGCTTCTGTACCCGAATTTTCCCTAGCAGCGGTCACTTTTCCCCTGAAATTATTCTATCTTCTCTCGGCCACCGGCTTATGTAAAAGTAGCGGCGAAGGGAGAAGACAGATTCAGGGGGGTGCAGTCAGAATCGATAGTGAGAAAATCACCGATGTGGACAAAAGTTTTGAGACAGCCGAAGCTTTAACGGGAAAAGTCCTACAGGTGGGCAAAAATAAATTTATTCGCTTTGTAGCTTAAATAAGCGAAAAAGTCCCTATTCGGCGGCTTTTTCCACGATTTCTAATTCAAAATCTCGAAAATGGGCTTTAAACTTTTTACTGAACTCGACGAGGACGGGTAGGTTGGCGCTAACCGGCCTACCACGCCATTCGGTGACAATCCCTTTCACCTCTCCCTCTAGTCCTTTCACGTCAAAAGGATCCGATTTGTGTTCAGGATGGTGATAAACTACCACAGACTCAATTACACGAACTCGATCGCCAACTTTCATAAACTCTCTAGCGAAGACAAACGCCTATTGTATCTTTGAAGACAATCTTATCATTGTACGCCGTATCAGGGAACGGGGAACTGAAAACTCTTAAGATTGAAACCTAGAGCTTGAGCTTTGACGATACTTTTGTTCGTAAGCAGCAATACTGGGAGCAACCTAAGCGTCACCTGTTGTGCAAGGCTGACGGCTAAAAAACTGATAACTGCTCACTGATTTGATAGCATGGGGGAAAACCTATAGAGGGTTAAGCGGTATGAGTGACTATAAAGATTCTTCTTCCATGCGCTATTTCCTGGCGGGATTAAAACCCTTTGCCCAACCTTTATTTTGGCTACCGTTAGGAATATTTTCCTTGGCTCTAATTGGTTTGTGGGTATATCAACAGAATCCTGAATGGTTGGGTTCGGTATTAGATACCCCAGGAATGTCCTTGGAGGAGCGGGAAATCAGGGCTAACCAGATTACCGATACTCCTCTCCCCACTGCTGTACCATTGCCGGCCATTCCTGCCCATAATAATACCGCTCGCCTGAACAAACCGGCCTCGACCCAGCCTTTTAATCCTTTAAATACTAATCCCGATAACAACCAGAAACCCTCTTTGTTCACCCCGTTAATGCCGCAGCCTAAGCAAAATCAGGCTCCGAAGGCTAGTAAAAGTCTGCAACCGATTCAAGTGCGACCGATTAGTGGCGACACTAGCAATTATCCTTTACAAAGGGAAATCGAAAATCGCTCGCGGACTAATAACTTGAATAATTTTCCTAATCCCAACCCCGGGGGCAGCCCGAATCAAGTCAACCCCCAGGGAAATTATTCCCCTGAGCAACAAAATGTTCAGGCCCTACCCTCCCGGAATAATGCCAACCCTAACCCGGTCCCGGGCCCTAGCAACCAATCCAACTATTATCAACCCCCCGTATATCAGGCCCCCGTCTACGGCAGTCAACCTGACGTCACTGGTTATCCCAATCAGGGAATGCCGTCCAACAATAATGGCACCCCCAATCAAGTCCCACCTGAAAGTATTAACCGAGGTTTCTCCATCCAACAACCCATTAATGCCCAGCCTTCTGGTTACTAGAGGAACTTAGATTTGAGCTTGCAGGAAGTCTAATAAAATCGGATTAACTATTTCTGGGGCCTCGTCCTGGGGACAGTGGCCTAAACCGGCTAAGGGGATAAACTGTTTTACGGTCGGGAATCGTGCTAATTCTTGGCCCAAGGCCAAGGGTTCCCAGGGATCTTCGCTACCCCAAAGCAGAATAGCCCGACAGGGGAGAATCGGCAGTAGGTCTTCCGGCAGTGGGCCGCCAGAATAACCGGTAAAAGCGAGGAAAACCTCGATCGCTCCCTGATCTCGGGCGGGTTTTAGGATTATTTCTACTAATTCCTCCGTTACCGCTTCCGAGCGCCGATAAGCTTGCAGGAGAATTTTACGCACTGTCTGGGGTTTAGCGATCTGTTGGAAGAAAAAAGCCCCAATTGCTTTATTTTTGAGAATTATTTGGGCAATATCCGCACCTAAACGACGATACCAGGGTAATTTACCCCGTTTTCTTTCGTGCAGTAGTCTGAGGGAACAATTAATCGCCGCCACCCCAAGGACAAAATCGGGATGATCGACGGCAGCCTGCATAATGGCGACGCAACCGATGGAATTACCCGCCAAAAAAGCAGGACCCCCCACCACTTCCCGACAAAAATCGGCAATTTGCGCCCCCCAAGTCTCGAAAGTGTAATCGATCTCGTTTTTCGGTTCGGGTTTGTCGGAACCGCCAAAACCAATTAAATCTAGGGCAAAACAGCGACATTTTTCGCCTAAAACGGGGATATTTTTCCGCCAATGTCCCCAAGATGCCCCAAATCCATGCACAAGCACGATCGCCGGTCCCGTCTCCCCCGCACTCTGATAGGTGATTTTGAATCCCCGCCAATGCCAGATTTTTGGTTGTGTCTCTAATCCTAGAATTTGCTGCATATTTTTGTTTATCTGTAAAGTATTCGTTGCTTTTCTTAATATATACTGTCAGGAAAGAAGCATTAAGCGAATATTTTGAAGCATTTTTAGAAAACGGGTTTCTTTGAGAAACCCGTTTTCTGGCAATATTAATTTCTGTTACAGGGGTCTTGAAAAATTGGCGATTGTTTGCATAGAATAGCCGCAGTCATCCTTTGCTGCCAACACCATGACTTCTACCCTTTTGTCGATTTTTGCTGCTGTTGACGATGTTTTGTTCAATTTCGCTCAATCTGATGGCTTGAGTCAAGCTAATCAGGTGAATAGTGTGAGAAATCAGCGTTTAACCGCTACCGTAGTCTTCCTCGATGCTGGTGTTACCGATTATCAAAGTCTCCAAGCTGGGGTAATTCCAGAAGTCGCCACCGTTATTCTCACTCCCAATCAAGACGGAATCGAACCAATATCCGCTTTTTTACCACAAAATCCCCAGATTACCACCACCACCTCTATTATTAAATCGGTGCGTTACGCTATCGCGCTTCATAGCCTACGAGTAAGCAAACAACTCAAATGAACCCAACAACCGCCAATTATGATGAACCCTGGAAAGAAGCATTAAGCGAGTATTTTGAAGCGTTTTTATGCTTCTTTTTTCCTGAAGTTCACCAACTAATTGATTGGACAAAAATTCCCGAATCCCTAGAAAAAGAACTCAAACGGATTACCGCTTCAGCTAAGACAAAAAAACGTTTTGCTGACAAACTCTATAAAGTTTGGTTACTCAGGGGTGAAGAAGTCTGGATTTTGATTCATATTGAAATTCAAAGTCAATACGAAGAAAATTTCCCTCAGAGGATGTATATTTATAACTATCGGGCCTTTGATTTGTATCAGAAACCAGTTATCAGTCTCGCTATATTAGGAGATGAACGAGTAAATTGGCGACCAGATTCCTATAATTATACCATTGCTGGCTGTGAAGTGAGTCTGAAATTCCCAACGGTTAAATTACTGGACTATGAGGAAAGCTGGTCAGAACTAGAAGCAAGTAGTAATCCTTTTGCTATAATAGTCATGGCACACCTGAAAACGAAAGCGACTACTGGGAAGCTGCCACAACGGGAACAGTGGAAGTGGAGGTTAATCAGGGGATTGTATGAAAAGGAGTTCGAGAGAGAACAGATAATTAAACTGTTTGAAATCATCGACAATATGATGACTTTATCCCCTGAATTGCAGTCAAGTTTAGAAAGTAAAATCAAACAATTTGAGGAGGAAAGAACCATGCCTTTAATGAGTAATATGGAGTTACGAGGGATAGAACGCGGTAAGGAAATTGGCAAAGAAATAGGTAAGGAAATTGGTAAGGAAATAGGCAAGGAAATTGGAGCGTTAGAAAATGCTCGTGATTTTGTGAAAAAAGTTTTGGAAAACCGACTAGGCGAGATCCCTGGAGATATTGGACAATGTCTCAATGATGCTTCAGTTATTTCGGTTTTAGAAGAGATGTTAAAAGCCGCACTTATAGTAAATTCTTTTGAGGAGTGTAGGAAGTCTTTTAGTATCATCATAAATAAGTAGGGTGGGTAATACCTACCTTACTTAGTAAACTGTTTGAAATCATCGACAATATGATGACTTTATCCCCTGAATTACAGTCAAGTTTAGAGAGTAAAATTAAACAATTTGAGGAGGAAAGAACCATGCCTTTAATGAGTAATATGGAGTTACGAGGAATCGAACGCGGTAAGGAAATTGGTAAGGAAATTGGGGAGTTACGAGGGATAGAACGCGGTAAGGAAATCGGTAAGGAAATTGGTAAGGAAATTGGATCATTACAAAAAAGCCGCGATGACATAAAAACAGTTTTAACTGTGCGTTTTGGAGAGATTTCTTCAGAAATTGAAGAGATAATCGGCAAAATGACTAACCCTACTATCTTAGAAGAGCTACTAAAATTAGCAGCTACCGCTAATTCTCTCGCAGAATTTAAGCAGTCTTTGGCAAAAATCAATATCTAGAAAACGGGTTTCTTCGAGATTCTCAACTGAGAAAACGGGTTTCTTCGAGAAACCCGTTTTCTGGACTTATTAACGAATAAAATTAATCTGACAAACATTAAGAGGAATAATCGGTTCAAATTCTTTTCGGTCAGAAGTAAGTAAAATTCCTTTTTCTTGATTGGCTAAAGTTAAAGCAAAACAATCAGCTAAAGAAATGCGCTTAATTAGTGCCTTATATTGGCTTACTTGTCGCCAAAACTTGCTACTTAAATCAAAGCGAGTTTTTATGTTAATATCACTTAATTCTTGAATTAGTTTTTCTGTTTCTGATTCTCCTATATCGCGATAAAAATTATAGTAAACTTCGCAAAGATTAACAACATGAATCATTTTGTTATTATTTTGATTAGTGATGGTTTCTCTGACAAGATCCGCTCCTGTTTCATTACGAACAAAAGCAATTACAGCACAAGCATCTAAAATGATATTCATCTATTACGCTCCTCCCAATCAATTTCTGCTTGTTTTTGTTGGGCAAAATCTTCACTACTGGTGGGTGCATGAGCATATTTACCTTGTAATGATTTAATTAACTGTTGTCTTTCTTCTTCTGATTTAGGTTTAATTTGAGGCAAAAAATTTTGCTCGATTAACTCTCTAATTTGTAATAATTGTTCGCCAGAAAGATTAGCTAATGATTCAATTATTTGTTGACGTATTGCTGTAGCATTCATGATTATTACTGACAATTAAGTATAAAAAGTTACTATGGTTACAATCTATCACAAAAAATGCTAATTGGCCAGCAAACCTCTAAAATTAAGCAAATAACTGCCTCGCTTTGACGTTAGCGATCGCATCTTCGCAATAACTGAGAAAACGGGTTTCTTTGAGAAACCCGTTTTCTTGTATAAATGTTAATTTTTGTTATAGCACCCTTGAAAGATTGGCGATTGTTTGCACAAAATAGTCGCATTCATCCCTTGAGGTTAACGTCATGACTTCTACCCTTTTGTCGATTTTTGCTGCTGTTGACGATGTTTTGTTCAATTTCGCTCAATCTGATGGCTTGAGTCAAGCTAATCGGGTGGATAGTGCGAGAAATCAGCGTTTAACCGCTACCGTAGTTTTCCTCGATGCTGGTGTTAGCGATTATCAAAGTCTCCAAGCTGGGGTAATTCCAGGAATCGCCACCGTTATTCTCACTCCCAATCAAGACGGAATCGAACAAATATCCGCTTTTTTACCACAAAATCCCCAGATTACCACCACCACCTCTATTATTAAATCGGTGCGTTACGCTATCGCGCTTCATAGCCTACGAGTAAGCAAACAACTCAAATGAACCCAACAACCGCCAATTATGATGAACCCTGGAAAGAAGCATTAAGCGAGTATTTTGAAGCGTTTTTATGCTTCTTTTTTCCCGAAGTTCACCAACTAATTGATTGGACAAAAATTCCCGAATCCCTAGAAAAAGAACTGAAACGGATTACCGCTTCAGCAAAGACAAAAAAACGTTTCGCT
>NZ_JACJSW010000119.1:0-5109 GCF_014698375.1 Microcystis flos-aquae FACHB-1344
CGGACAGCGATGTCTTTCCGTTTCTTTGAGTGGCTGACCGAGAATCGGGATGTGTTTGCCGCTTACAAAGCCAGTTTAGGCTTTATTTGGGCTTGAAATTTGTTTAAGTCCCAATAAGGGGATTCTGGTTCAATCTGATGTCATAGGTTCCTACAATATTTTACGAAAAGCATTCCCAAATGCGTTTAACCGCTATGGGATAGAGAGGTGCGTAGTTCACCCAAGGAGAATCAATCTCTCGAAGTAAAAGTGAAAGGAATTTCTGAAATGGAATTCAGTCTGTCTATATTTGACTATACTTTTACTAACTATTACCTCACCCACTTTGACAGAAGGGAGTTATGGTCGGTTAAGCGTCAAAACATCGAGGCTTTTCCTTGATGCTGGCAATGTAAACTTTGATTAAGAGAAAGACTTCTAGCTCCGATCCGATGTTATATTAATAATTGAAGCTAAAGAAAAAAGCTTCCCTGACAGATCGACTGGCAAGGTTATAAAGGTCAAGTTCACAAAGGAGTAAACCCTGTTAAAGTTACATTCTGTCTCGATAACGACGATAACAGCGATCAACCTGAACGCTCATATTTCCTAGAGTAGAGAACAAGGGAGTTAGGCAATTGGAACTAGAGTCCAATGCGTCTCCAACCAGTCTCAAGTTGTGAGGGGAAATACCTGAGAATCGGTAAACTGATCGCTGTTATTGTTTGTCAACACAAGTAATTGATCATTGCAGTCGCTCTCCTTTGATGAGATAATAGAAAGTCTTCTGTTCAAAAGGATATCGATAGGATGCGACTCTCTCAACAGCTTTTTGTCACTCTCCGGGAAGATCCGGCCGAGGCGGAAATCCCCAGTCATAAATGCTTGGTGCGTGCCGGTTACATTCGTCGCATTGGCAGCGGTATTTACGCCTATTTACCCCTGATGTGGCGGGTTTTGCAGAAAGTCTCCCAGATAGTCCGGGAAGAAATGAATAAAGCCGGCGCCCAAGAATGTTTACTTCCCCAACTGCAACCGGCGGAACTCTGGCAAGAATCAGGCCGTTGGGACACCTACACAAAAGCAGAAGGGATTATGTTTGCCCTGACGGACCGGCAAAACCGGGAGTTAGGATTAGGACCGACTCACGAAGAAGTAATTACTGCCGTCGCTCGTGATTTAATTCGTTCCTATCGACAATTACCGGTTAATTTATATCAGATTCAAACTAAATTTCGCGATGAAATTCGCCCTCGTTTTGGTTTAATGCGGGGACGAGAATTTATTATGAAAGATGCCTATTCTTTCAATCTCGACGAGGAATGTTTAAAGAAAACCTATCAAGCGATGGATATAGCTTACCGCAATATTTTCCGCCGTTGTGGGTTAGCTTTTCGGGCAGTAGAAGCCGATTCTGGAGCGATTGGCGGTTCCGCATCCCAAGAATTTATGGTCTTAGCTGATGCCGGAGAAGATGAGGTTTTATTTACCGCCGATGAAAAGTATGCGGCTAATGTGGAAAAAGCCGTTTCTTTGCCGGCAGATAAAGTGGCTTCTCCCTTTAAAAAGTTTGCTAAAAAAGAGACTCCTAACACCAACACTATCGAAAGTTTAGCTAAATTTCTCGATTGTTCTGCCACCGCTATCGTCAAAAATGTTCTCTACGAAGTGGTTTATGATAGCGGCATAACTGTTTTAGTTTTGGTGAGCATTCGGGGAGATCAAGAGGTTAACGAAGTTAAACTACAAAATGAATTAGTTAGACAGGCGAGCCGTTACAATGCTAAAACAATTTTGGCTTTAAAAATACCCGATGCTGCCGCGCAACAGAAATGGGCAACTAAACCTTTACCTTTGGGTTATATTGCTCCCGACTTAGAAGATAATTTGCTCAAAAAAGCCAGCGATATAGCTCCTAAGTTTTTACGCATAGCAGACAACACGGTGACAGACTTAGAAAACTTGATCACCGGTGCAAATGAAACCGGGTTTCATGTAGTGGGGGCCAATTGGGGTAAAGATTTTATCTTACCAGAATTAATCGTCGATCTACGCAAAGCCCAGGTAGGCGATCGAGCTATTCACGATCCTGATCAAACCTTGCAAAGTGCTAGAGGAATTGAAGTCGGTCATATCTTCCAATTGGGCTATAAATATTCTCAAGCCATGAATGCTTTTTATACTAATGAAGCGGGAGAATCTACCCCCATTTGTATGGGTTGTTATGGCATAGGAGTATCGCGTTTAGCCCAGGCAGCCGTAGAACAATCCTACGATAAAGATGGCATTATTTGGCCAGTAGCTATTGCCCCCTATCAAGGGATTGTAGTTATTCCTAATTTAGCTGATGCCGAGCAGGTAAAAACCGCCGAAAGTTTATACAATGAGTTAAATCAAGCCGGCATTGAAACCCTTTTAGATGACCGGAATGAACGTGCGGGAGTTAAGTTCAAAGATGCGGATTTAATTGGGATTCCCTATCGCATTGTCACGGGTAAATCTCTCAAATCGGGTAAGGTGGAATTAGTCGAAAGAGCCAGTAAAAAAGCGTCAGAAGTAGCAATTAATGAGGTGGTTTCCTATTTAAAAACTGCTATTTCAAAGGTAAATGCTTCTGATTAAGTGATTAAATATACAGATAATTTGCTTAATTTCTTGAAAAACTTCTAAAAAAGGAGCTTTTGAGATTACTATATTATCTTTATGTCGATTTCTCTCAAAGCAAGTCTCAATCAACAAATTCAATCTCCTTAATGATGGCGATTTTTTGCTGTATTTTCTCAAGCATATAGTACTGACGACCGACTCCTGACTACCGGCTCCTAACCCCACCAACAAACTTTTTCAGCAGACCCTAATTAAGACTTGATCCAGTGGAATATGAGTCAGAAAAAATGTTTCTCCTTCCGAATCTCGCAAAGCTTCTAGATAGGCATCAATTCCTCGCGGTTGAGGCCAATTTTCAACATCTGCCAAATGCAAAGCCAAAGCCGATCGCATTTGCTCCGTTGTTTCTTCTAAAGTCGCCCCTGTTGGTACACACCCTACTACATCGGGTGAATAAGCGGAAAATCCCGTTTCACTTTTTTCGAGAACAATTAGATATTTGTCGATCATTTTAACCCCGCTTCACTTAACTTTTTCTATAAATCATAGAAATAAGGATAAAGCTCTGATTCTAGAATATATTGACTTGCTTATTTGAAAATTGCCTAACAGGTTCCAGGATCAAGTTTTCGATGATTGGCAATAGTTAAAGTCTCTCTTCTCTGGGAGATAACACGACGCAATTTAATGTGACTTCCTCGTTGACTGTGAATAGTAAAGCCAAATCGAGCGAGAATCTTGATCACGTCTTTGCCTGATAGTTGTTTCAGTTTAGGCATATTCAGGCTGTAACTCAACCGTAATCTGTAGAGAAGGTTTGGCAACTAGACCAAACTCACTAGGCTCTTCTCCTTCTAAATGTAATAAGACAGCTTCTTTGAGATTATTAACCACCTCATCCAAGGTATTTCCTTGGGTAACAACCGAAATTTCCGCGCATTCGGCCACATATCCTTGTTGTTCACCAGAATAAATAATTGCGGTAATTTTTGAACTTAATTCAGCCATAATTGCTCAGATAAAATACGTTTTGATTGTAATAGAGTATATTTTAGCTATGGGGAAATAACCTGAAAAATTGGGAGAGATTTGTCTCGTGCAGTGTAGTCTTCGATAAGGAAATCTAGAACTTCAAGGGCATTTTGTAGCGCTTCATTGTAGGTTTCGCCGTGAGTATGAGCATAGGAGACAAATTCAGGGAGATGGGCGATAAATTTGTTGTCTTCTTGTGACCATTGAATATAAATACTATAGTGATAATTCATGGGTTGTCTCCTTGATTTAATTTGGCTAGTTCCTGAAGTGCATTTCTTCCGTCTTTTTCCTGGTAGTGATCGGCATCACTACTATTTTTGCCTAACAGGATCAAGCTATATTATAAACGGGGATGAATTCAGTGGTTATGACCGCTATTACCTAATCTCCATAGTGTGTTTTTGTACGAATAATCAGAATAGTTTTATCGTCTTCATAAATTTCATAAAGCAGACGATCTTTTCGATTTAGGCGATAGGAATACAAGCCTTCTAAATCGCCTTTTAAGGATTTGCCAATATAGGGATTAATTGCAATTATGTTAGTTAAAATTTCTTGAAGTTTGACTTTTTGTTTTTGGGTGAGTTCGTCGGTATCTTTTCGCGCTTGTTTAGAAAAGACAATTGTGTAGGTTGTCATCCAAATACTTGTTCCATTGTGAGGGTTTCTCCTGCGGCATATTCTCGTCGTGCTGATGCAATGTGTTGTAATAGTTTGGGATCTTGCATGAGTTCGCTGGTTTCAGCTAAGGATTCCCATTCTTCTTTAGTGATGAGAATATAACTGCGATTTTCACGAACGATCACTACTCCATCGGGTTCTTTTTCAGTGCGATCGCAGAGTTCTTCTAGGTTGGCTTTGGCGTAATCAACGGTAACTTGATACATAAATCGCTTAAGGTTTTTGGGAATTACTCTCATAATAAAGCAAAAATTACTTGTTGGCTGACGTTTTCATTATTTATTTTGGGCTTTTCAGTTCTGATCGAGAAGAAGGCGATATGACAACTTTAGTAATGATCTAAGCCGTAACTTGCATAATCTCTTTAGCGGGAACAGCTAACACTAATTGATTAGGATAAACAATTTCTACGCCAATTGTCTCCATAAATGCTTCTTTTTCTGCTTGAGTGGTTGAGACAAAATTTCCTTGTTCATCATATTTAACCCAATTCCCAAATAATTCTACTAGGTAAGCCTCCCCATTTTTCAGAACTTCTACAATTGCTCCAACTCAGAAGTGTTGAACGGGGAAAAAAGTCGTACAAAATTTGATATTATAGATAAGAAAACAAAGTAAATATACACCAATAAATGTGAATAAGCCATGCTAACAATTTTCCCAAAACTAATGAAAGAGCTTCTCAAGCCACTCCCCAAAAATGACTATCCCGCATTAAGTACATTTACTTTTGTGTCCTGTTGGATAGGTTTTGCACTGGATAAAAGTATCGTCAGCATGAGAGACTTAAGCGCACGCCTGAAAATG
>NZ_JACJSW010000012.1:0-7095 GCF_014698375.1 Microcystis flos-aquae FACHB-1344
GCCCCTTTCACAGCGCTTTGGTCAGTGTTTTGGCCAAAAGAGATAAATCCGAGTCCGCGCCGATTGTCGAGACTATTACCACCCTAGTCAGTGCGATTTTATTAGCTGTCACCTTCTTTTTAACAGTTCATATTTATCCCCCAATGTGAAAATTGGCCGTCTTTGTAGGCAAGGGTAAAACTGGATAAATAATCTTGACCGTCTAAATCGAGATTAAAGGCAGAAAAGCAGACGTACAGACTACGTTTATCAACGGCGACAGAGCGACTAAAAATTTTACTGAGAGTATTGGCGGTCAGTCCAGTGTGTTGGCTAAGAATGTCTAAGGTGCAGCGAGTGTTTTGTTTTATTTCCCAATTCACTTTAGCACGGTGCAGTTTTTGGTAGCCGATGGAGGTTAAGATTACGCCGCGCTGACGAGAGGATTTACCCTTTGACTGTTCCATAAGTTACCTCATCAACATAGAGATTAGCAGAATTTTATATTATGGTAATCAGTGGGGATACAAAAAATTACTTTTTTTACAAGATTTAAAGTTTGCACTAGGAGTCAGGATTTTAACCTGGTGAATTCGCTGATGATTCTCCTTGAACAGTTATTATGTACTTAACCTATAGGAGTCCATCGTTATTTAGGGATTGAATGATGCGAGCGCCGTTATGCTTCATCAATTTCCCATAGATTGTGATTAATCCCATACGGCATTTTCATAATGATTTAAAATATGATAATCTTTGGTGAGCAAAATGTGGTTATCTACTGAAGCGTTACTAACAATTAAGCGATCAAAGGGATCACGAGTCCAGTTAATAATGACAGAATGATTAATAATTAAATTAAAATCTTTTAAAAGGTATCAGCAAAAATGACTTTCATTATTATTGTTTTGGTGTGCTATAAAGATAATGATCGTGTTGTTCGGATCCGTCGGTGGGTAAGGTTTCTAGGACTTCTGGGGGAATATCGGCGGTGAGTTCTTCAATGAATTGCCAAAAGGGTTGTTTCGGTTTGGCGGTTTGGGTTTGATGGAGGAAATCGAGGAGTTGGTGAATGGTTTCATCGGAAGCGGTTTCGATTTCCTGGAGGAGTTGTTCTTTGGCTGTCATGGGTGGTTTGGGATGGGGGGATGTTCCAGATTATAGCGCTCTCTATTATAAACAGTTGAAAAAAGTAATTGCCTTTATTTTTTAGGGGTTTTCAAAGAAAAAAGCTTCTAAATCTCGCTCTCCTTTAACAACACGCATAATTTCTAGCCCTTGCTCAGTTAAGCGATAGAAAATAATGTAGTTTTTCATCGGTAAGCCACGCAAATAGGGACGAATCTCTCGATAACTGCGCCCCATTAGAGGAAATTGGCTAAGATAACGACACTTTTTGCTAAACTCTTCTAGGAATTTCTCGCCCGCATTAATATTGGTATTAGCCAAATAATCAAGAATTTGTTCCATATCTCGAATGGCTTCGGTCGAAATGATGTATTGATCCATGAATATTTAAGCTTCACAGTTTTTTTGAAGTCTTGCTTTGAGTTGAGCGATCGCGGTTTCTCCGTCAATTCCTTCGCCTCGATCCAATTGTTCGGCAGCAATATCAATTTTTTGGCCAATGTCTTCCACCCATTTTTGATACTGATCGCGTTTGCTGAGTAATTGCAAGGCTTCGGCAATGATTTCATCTGGATTGGCATAACGCCCTGTATCTAGTTTGGCTTCGATCAGCTTTTGGTGTTCGGGTTTTAAAGTTAATTTCATGGTTGTTAAGGCTTGACTTTTTTTCATTATAGGTTTGTCGCGGTGAAATCATTCCGGGTTTGCCGAGGCAGAATGATCATTTTAGAGATTCCCAATCTTCTTGATCCACGATAGGACTGACAATATCCCCTAAGGTTTTGCCTTTACCGATTAAATGAGCAGGGGTCGTGCGTTTTACTTGGGTCGAGAGAGATGGTTCTTCTTCAATGATAATGATGGCGCGGAGGGTCTGTGCTTTGGGTTTTTCCCCTAGCCATTGGATATGATCGCCTTCGATGGTCACGTCATAATGTTTGAGCATGGTTACGGTTCTCTAACAATTCTCTTAACTAAGTCTATGATATTGCAGTGATAGTCTAGTTTAGTCTGAATTTAAGAGGTTCGGCAGAAAAGAGTCTATATTGTTCTTGAAAGTTAGGGTTAGGCGATCGCCGTTATGCTTAATAAATTTCCTGACGATGCCTGATGCTGTGGAGCTACAGAATGGAATCCTGATCTAAGTGATCAAATTCTAAGTAAAGTTATTAAAATTAGAATCTTGGAACAAAATCCGAAAGTTTTCTTGGGTGAAGTGTTTGTCATGGGTTAATACTTCTGCAATTCTCCTTTGTTTCATCACAATCATAGAAATGCAGTCTGTCAGGCTATAGCCCTTATCAGGACGTTCATCAAATAGTTGAATTCCAGCTTGTCTGAGTTGAGGCGTATAAGAAATAATTTCCATGTTCGGCTCTTGACGGATTTGAAAGTAGGTCGCAAGAGCTTTTCGACGCATAATCGCACCTTTAGTTGCAAAATAATTGAGTGTTTCATCTACAATGCCATCGGTAGTTATTAGATAATCATCTGTATATTTCTGGGCATAATTTAAGGCAATAAAGTGCCAGTTATCTCTGGGATTAATCAAGGCAATCCAATAAAAAGTATCAGCAAAGATGAGTTTCATTGTTATTGTTTTGGTGTGCCATAAAGATAATGATCGTGTTGTTCGGCTCCATCGGTGGGTAGGGTTTCTAAGACTTCTGGGGGAATATCGGCGGTGAGTTCTTCGATAAATTGCCAAAAGGGTTGTTTCGGTTTGGTGGTTTGGGTTTGATGGAGGAAGTTGAGGAGTTGGTCAATGGTTTCATCGGAGGCGGTTTCGATTTCCTGTAGGAGTTGTTCTTTGGCTGTCATGGCTGGTTTGGGATGGGGGAATACTCGATATTATAGAATATTATAGAGATTTATCGGGCGATCGCTGATTGTATCGCGGTTTCCCCGTCAATTCCTTCGCCTCTTCAAGAAAGTCCCCTTTTTTAAGGGGGATTGAGGGGGATCAAACTCGATTGCCCATTGTTGATAGCAATCGCGTTTACTGAGTAATTGCAAAGCTTCGGCAATGATTTCATCTGGATTGGCATAACGCCCCGTATTTAGTTTGGCTTCGATCAGCTTTTGGTGTTCGGGTTTTAAGGTTAATTTCAGGGTCGTTAAGGCTTGGCTTTTTTTCATTATCGGTTTATCGCTATGGAATCATCCCAGGGTTGCCGAGGCAAGAGGTTTCTCTCGTTTCTGCGGTGGGGTGGGTTTCTGGTCTGTGGAGATGGCTAAGGTGGGATGTTGGCATTGCTGTTTTTGGGGTTTTGGGCATGAGTTACAAGTTTGGGGTTGGGAGAGTGGGGAGATTGTCAGGATATTTTGACAAAGCTTGGGCTTAAGTTGGTAAAGTTGGGGATTTTTCCCAAGTTAAGGATTTTTGCGGGAGGGTTGAGGGGCTGGAAGTTAGGTGGGGTAGGGATTTGGGGAATTTTGCGAACTTTTTCCTTAAGTTGGTAAACTTTAGTTGCGTTGGGTGTAGAGATAAAATAAACTACCTTTAGGATTTAATAGAAACTTCTGGTGATCGCTCTATTTGAGCGTGATATACAGAAAGATTCTTTAAAAAATGCGTATTTGGCATGATATATGGAAAGTTTCCGTATAGTCCTTGTTATGCCAAATCCGAAAAGCCCGTCAGAGTTATCGGTTTTCAGCCAAGATTAGGCGCTCAAAAATGAATTGCTTTGTCGATGAGTTCCGATAAGTTATTGGCGATCGCAAAGTTAAGAAATTGATAAGTGATCGGGGCATAATTAAGCCGTTAGATAGACAAATATTTGATGTCTAGCAATTGTAAATTTGGCACCTAGCTAGGCTGCTCAAGTGCTTGGTTGGAATGTATCTAAGAAGAGGAATTTATGTCGAAACATCCGTGTCGTCGTACCTTTCTGAAGGCAGGTATAGGTTTTATCGGAGGGACAGGAGCTACCTTTCTATTCAGTGATTTTGAATCTGCTGTAGCTCACGTTTCGCCACATTGGCGTTACTGTGTCAAGTGTCAATCGCTGTTTTACGACGGATCGGCTAATAGAGGTGTATGTCCAGCTGGGGGAGGGCATCAAGCAGCTGGATACATATTTGCTATCTCATATGATGAACGCGAAACACCAACCGCGCAGGATAAGTGGCGTGAATGCACGAAGTGTCTATCAATGTTTTATAAGGGTTGGCCGGGAAGCGATTATTACAACAAAGGGGGAGTTTGCCCAGCCGGGGGGACTCACACCCCTGGGCCTTCCAACTATGTTATCCCACATGACATCCCTGAAACATCAACTCGACAGGATAAGTGGCGTTACTGCGTCAAGTGTCAGTCAATGTTCTATCAGGGTTGGCCGGGAAGCAATTATTACAAAGGAGGGATCTGTCCAGCCGGAGGTGCCCATTCAGCAGCAGGATTTAACTTTGTTCTCCCTTATGAATCTACTGGATATCCACCTCAAAATCCATCTCAAAATCCACCACCATCTTCTCCTCCTGTTATTAGTGTTGAACAAAAGTTGGTTGCAGGGGCGTGGACGATGTCTGTGGGTGGAAGTGGCTTTTCTAAGGGGCAATCGGTTGTTCTTACTGTGACAGTCACATCTATTAGTGCTTTTGGCAGAAATCAAAGTACAGATACTCCTTCTTTACAAGCGGACTATCTAGGGCAAATTAGATACGATGTTGCTATGATGTGTTCTTTCGGTATAAGAAAAGAATTTGCAGTTCAAGCAAGAGATGTATTAACTGGCAGAACTTCTAATGTTGCTGGTACTTCTTGCTGAGGTTAGTGCGATCGCCGATCTTGTAGGGTGCGTTACTTAACGCGCCTTTTGTGTTTTATATGCGTTACGCTACGCTAACACATCCTACCGTTACTCATCGCCAATATTATCAGGAATAACGGGGGTTTCTATCATGCCCCAATCAGACGGATAAACACCTTCAGCAATCAACCGATGGATACTGGAAAACGGCCAATCCTGCGGTTTTAAACATAACCCATGCCGCCCAGAATTGTAATCAATATAATCACAATGTAACCCATAATCTCGTTCATCTCACATTAAATATTCCCAAAAACGACGTTGCCATAAATTACTTTTTCTCCGCTTTTGTCGAGATAACAAAACCACTCGATCAATCCCTAATGGCTCTCCGTGTCTTACACCCTAAATTATGGCATATTCAGCCCTTTCAAATTAGCTGCTAAAATTGAAGAGGAAACCAACCAAACAGCAACCTATGCTAAAAACCATCGAAGGCATTTATCAGGATGGACAAATCCGCTTCACCGAACTACCGCAAGATATTGGCGATCGCGTCCAGGTTCTCGTCACCTTTCTCGATCCTGACAAAATTAATTCTGCCAAACTACGCCAACTATTAGAACAATTGGAAACAATCAAGGGGATTCAGCAAGGCTTTGAGGAACTAAACGCGGGTCAAACTCGCCCGATTGAAGATTTCGTTCAGGAAATGCAACAAAAATATGACATTTCAGGTTGAAATTACCCCAATTGCAGAAGCTCAGATTGAACAAGCCTATCGCTGGTATCGAGAGCGTAATCCTGAGTTTGCTGATCGTTGGTTTCGAGAATTAATGAATACGATAGCAACTCTCCAAGAGAAACCTCAGCGTTGTGCATTGGCCGTAGAACATGAAATTTTTCCCGAAGAAGTACGCCAACTTCTCTATGGAAAAGCAAAAAATGTGTATCGAGTGCTTTTTGCCATTCGAGATGATACCGTTTATGTGTTGTATGTTCGCCACAGTTCCCAAGCACCTCTGACATTAAATGATGTGGAAGAGCTAAGAGGTGGTATTTAGGGCGATCGCCTTAGAAACACTTTCATCCAGTGCGATCGCTATCTTCTTGTTAATTAAACTTTAAAACCACGATCATTTTGGTTTTTGAAAGAGCGATCGCTGTGCTAACCTAGTGGACAGAAAGTAATCTACAAGCGATCAGTTGAAGCCATGAGTGAAGCCGTTGTAACACTTCTTAGACAGTTCAAAAAACTTTCAGCTAGAGAAAAATCTGAGTTCCTTTCAGCCAGCCTGAGTCCGACTGGAGACTATGGTGATTGGAGTAATGATGATGCAGTTCTTTTTGCCGCTCAATCGTTTGCTCGTCTAGATGCAGAGGAGGAAGCAGATGGGGAATCCGAAGCCAGTTCGTAGCGAAGTTTGGTTGATTGATTTTGGGATAGCAGCAAAAGTACGCCCCGCTCTTGTTGTGAGTGAACCTTATGGAGATGAGGATCGAGCTTTGATTGGTGTGATTCCTCATACAACTGGACTTCCCCGTTGACAAAAAGCCATAACCTGTGCTGTAGAAGGGATTAAAAGAATTTCCGCCGCCCCGTTACTGGGTACAAATCAGGGAAACTCCCAATAAATCTAACGCATGATTGTTGCAGTTGGGTCGGTCGAGTTATCTTAGAAAAACGATAACTTCCCTCCCTAATCGTACATTCCACTGTATTCAAGCAAATTGTCCCCAAGTCTTCCAACAAAGTCCGAAAACTATGCACAGGGAGGTTCTCTTGATTCCGTTTTTTTCTCTCTTTAGACTGAGCGGATTCACTCCGACTCGCCTTAATCACATTCAGAGAACCATCATCAATTTCTTCATCCTCAAATAACAAAGGAGCCAAAGACTGTTTTAAATGCCATTCCACATAATAAGCCAACATACATAAAAAGATATGAGCCTTGACTCTATCACCCTTATAATGATAGATAGGACGTACCTTTAAATCAATTGACTTATAACAGCGAAATGCCTCCTCCACTTGAGACAAACTTTTATAAGCTTTAACCGTCGTCGCTGCATCCATCAAAGTTGACTCCAGAGAAGTTCTTAACACATACACACCATCCAAGGCCGTTTCTTGAGCGATTAATTCCAGCTTACGCTGATAAGAAAAGCCTTCCTCTGTTATCTCTAGGTTATAGTATTTATTGACCTTAAACTGATTAAGAACCTTGCCCAC
>NZ_JACJSW010000120.1:0-20553 GCF_014698375.1 Microcystis flos-aquae FACHB-1344
GTGGCTTGGGAACAAGCTTTATCAATTTATTCATAATCAATATTGGCAGAGGATTAAAGATTAGTTATTGTGACTGATTCTTTTGGTTAGAAAAAGATAAACTTGAGAATCTTCAGTCAAATTTATTGACTCAAAATCCGCTGTACTTAATTTAAATGAATCAACCCTAGGGGTTGGGGGGGCCACACCCTGCCCCCACGAAAAACTTTTTGCCGCAAACCCTATTTATTCTCCCTTCTCCCCTCTCCCTTCTCCCCTTTCCCCTTTCCCTTCTCTGCAATAATTACTCGCAGCCAGAAGTCCATTGGGCTAATATCATACTTTGTGCTTTTTGTCAAAAAAACTTTTTTTTTGCAATAAAACTACACAAAAAAAAGATCATCGTTGCCCGTGAAATTGACTGATTTACCCGTCTTAATTAGGATCACCCTGTAGGTGTGGCAAGGGTTTCAACCATTGCTAACCAAAAAAGCACAGAATAGCCCATTATGAAATTCTATCAAATCGCTGTCACCATTGTAACATCGTTGTTAAATAAAAATCTTTCTCAATTAATTCTTAAGAATTTGTAAATATTGCGGAATGTTAATTTAAATATTCTCAAGTTTTTGGAGTCAATCAATAATTTTTACTTATCTTTGTCGAACATTGGGTGAGGAGTCAGGAATCAGGAGATAGGGGGGTCACTGCTTGCGCGTTGCGGGGGGTTTTGGGGTGATAGGGTGATGAGACAGCTTCCCCACTTCCCCACTTCCCCACTTCATAATTCATAATTCCCAATCCATCACTGATGACTGAAAACCGAGACAATTTTCTGAGGACTTTTTTTACTGGTGGGAACCGGATCGGGGTCATTTTCTTCCCTAGCCACACGGATTAAGAGGGCGGCTAAAAAGAGACTGGCTAAACTGGAACTGCCGCCATAACTAAAGAGAGGGAAAGGTAAGCCGGTAGTGGGTAAAGAACCAGTGGCCACACCGATATTTAACAGGGATTGACCGATTAAAATTACCATCGCCCCGATCGCCACTAATTTTTTGATGCGATGACGACATTTAACCGCCACGATCAGGGCGAGAGTAGCGTAGAGAAATAGCATGATTAACAGTAAAATACCGCCAATAAAACCAAATTCCTCGCCAAAGACAGCGAAAATAAAATCCGTATCTGGGAAGGGTAGATAAAATAATTTTTGTTGGGATAAACCGTAACCGCTGCCAGTGGTTCCGCCAGAACCGATCGCCAGTAAACTCTGCACTAATTGATAACCATCACCCCGGGGATCCTGCCAGGGGTTTAAGAAAGACAAAATCCGTTTTCTCTGGTATTCGCGGAAAGTAACACTAACCACGGCCATAGTTACACCCAGTAAAGCGGTGCTGGTCATGTAGGATAAAGGCAGACCGGAGGCAAGAGCGATCAGCCAGAGAGTTATACCACACAGAGCAGTGGTACTCAAGTTAGGTTGTAAGAGGATGCCCGCTAGAATTAGCCCAAAAATAGCGATCCAAGTTAACCGTTGATTGACATTTAAACGCGGCCAACCACCGAAAACCGCCGCCCCTTGCAGGACGAGAAACGGTTTCATAAATTCCGACGGTTGCAAGAGAATCGGCCCGATTTTAATCCAGCGGGTGGCACCGTTGATATTAGTTCCCAAACCGGGGATAAGAGTGATCAAAATTAATCCTAAAACTAATAAAATCATCCAGGGTGCGATTTTGAGGAGTTTCTCGATCGGCAATCGCACCAGGAAATTAAAGCCAATTAAGCCAATCCAAAGCCAGATTAATTGGCGGATAAAATAGTATAGTCCGTTATCAAAGCGACTGTCAGCCAGAGCGTAGGAAGCGGAAAAAAGCACCACTAACCCGACTAACAGCCACAAAAAAGTCATCCAGCGCAATAATCGCGCTTCGGCTGACCAGTTTTTCACATCGGGGTCAAAAATAGGAATAATGTATTGCCACACGGAGATTTTCGAGAAGAAGTATCTTGTACAGATTAACCGAAAAGACTAGGCTCGATCGCAGTTTGTTCCACTATCCGACGGCGACATGACCGATTAAACCGACATTTTCACCGTGCCATTCTAGGGTATCACCGATCGCCTGACCGTCGTGATAGGCAGCCAAGAGAATTTCCGCCGTTTTCCCCCAAACAATATTCCCCTGACGATCAAGGGAAATCATGCCCAGATCCCGACCATTAGTTTGGGATTCGCGCATGGATTTCTCCACGGCAGCGGCGAGGGAAAAACCATCGGTGACGCGAATAACCACCTTAGCGGCTAAACATTCATCGATAATATCTTCCCCGACCCCCGTACAGCTTACTCCCGCCCATGGATTCGCATAATTGCCGGCCGGCATGGCACTGTCACTAACGCGACCGATTCTTTCTAATCCCTTCCCTCCGGTAGAAGTTCCGGCGGCGATGTCTCCTTGTTGATCAAGGGCCACTACCCCGATAGTTCCCCGTTGTGCTGACGAATCGGCGAATAAACGGGCCATTTTGCGATTAAAATTCGTCTTTCTTTCCTCCATCCATTCTTGAATCCGATAATCGGTGAGGGGATCATAGAGGGGAATTTGTAATTCTCGGGCCAGATCTGCAGCTCCAATTTCCGAGAGAATGCGATCCTCTTGACTTTGGAGAAATTGAGCCAGGCTAATGGGATTCTGTACCCGCGAGACGTTAATGACACCGCTTAAACGCTGGTGACGACCATCCATCAAGGCTGCACTCATTCGCACCTGACCGTCCGATTGCACCACCGAACCGGTCCCGGCATTAAATCGCGGTTCATCCTCCAGTAACATACATCCTTTCGTCACCGCCTCCACAGCACTAGCACCATTGTCAAGGAGGTTGTAAATATTCTTAACAATCCCCCGGAGAGAATTGCGGACTGATTCTAAACCACCTTTATCCTCTAGGGAACTCGCTCCCCCATGAATAATTAACTTCGGATTTACTTTGGTCATTATTGTCCCAATATCACATTACCGATCGGATCTAAACTATCACGTTATCGCTACTCCGCTTCTCCAGTGCCGTCTTAACCGGTAAGTAGGGTTTGCGGCAAAAAGTTTTTCGTGGGGACAGGGTGTGGGGTGTAGGGTGTGGGGTGTAGGGTTTTACCGATAACGAATTGATTGGGGATTTGAGTGGGTAAGTGCCAATCAACCCCCTCAAAGCCTAATTATCAACGAGCCTTAAAAAGAGGGCGAACGAGGGGACTTGAACCCCCGAGTGGTGGAACCACAATCCACTGCCTTAACCACTTGGCTACGCTCGCCGTACATCTATCGAGTATAGCAGAAAACGAATCGTTGACAAGAGGTTTTTTATCCTCATTCGGGCTATGGTTAGGGTAAGTGAGTGATGATTTGAGAGCTTATGAAATTGGCACGGTTAGGGGGAATGGTGGTAGGAGTGGTTTTAGGGGGAATTGCGGGGATATTGCTGACAACTAACCCCAATCGTCAAGATTACGAACAATACGCTTCCCAGAGGTTAACTAGCTATCTTAAGGATAATGTCTGCGCTCGGGCGCAAGCTTCCCTCGAGGTGCAGGCTCTCTTGCGGGGTTACTGTAAAATGTTGGTGGATACGGGTCATCCTTTTTTACAAGAAGCGATCGCCACTAACACCACTAGAAAGAATTTTGTCATTTTCAGCGTTTATCAAACGGAATTATCGTTCCCTCCCCCTTTACCTAGTTATCACTTCAGCACCGTCGGTTTTTTGAATAAATTATACATCTACGAAGCTTTAGAACTGTAGTCAGGCAATGGAAATTTTCTGAGAGTAAATCCTGATGGTAGTGATTTTATTGTAGTGGTGATAGCTGAAATTATTAAAGCCGAAACAGAAAGAGCAGGAAGATTTATTATCGCCTGTTCTCGACAAGGAAAACCTATCGGCGGAAGAAATGCTTGATGAATATAAAGCACAACAATCTTGTGAACGAAGATTTAGATTCATTAAAGACCCCTTATTTCTAGCAGATAGTGTCTTGGTGAAAACCCCAAAAAGGATAGAAACAATGGTTTTTTTTAATGGGAATATGCTTATTAGTATATAGTCTGGGACAAAGAATGTTAAGAGGGGAACTACAAAGGAAAGGTGGAAAAGTCAAAAATAAACTTGGTAAAGCCACAGATAAACCAACTTTAAGATGGATATTTCAGATTTTACAGGGGATTCATTTAGTCAAGATTAATGCTCAAAGCCACATCAGTAATTTAACTGAGGAGATTCTTGATATTCTTGAATATTTTTCGATTTATTGCCAAAATTACTACCAAGTAAGTTGAGAATCAAATTGAGCAAATTCAGTTTAAGTCAATCCCAGAAAAAACTTTTTCCCCGAAAAGTGTCCAATAAATTAGGCCACTTTAGTTTAACCATGTCTAACTTGAGCGATCCTTGCTTCTGTCAAATTATTCTTGGTGAAGTCAGATGTAAAAATTCTCTAATCTCAACAAATTTTGTCGGTTCAATCAGTTTTTCTTGGTGGCGTTATTGCGACTTAATCATAAAGTGCGGAATGTGGGTTTTAATCTCTAGTGATATCCAATCCTGTAGGGTGCGTTACATTTCATTAACGCACCTTATTACTGTTTTGAATGCAGTTCCAAATTTTCAGTTGTTAAAAAGTATTTGTCAAATGATGATGAACTTTAACGAATCAAAGTAATAGTAATTCCCAGAGATAAACTGGTCCATACTTTATCTGCTGTTAACACAGGTAAATTCAAGCGTTTACCTAAAGCAAGACAAGCACGATCTCCTAAGGATAATCCTGCACTTTTAGTTAAAACTCGAAATTTAGCTATAGTTATAGCATCTTCCTCATTGCAAGCAATAATTTCTAGACTATTTTGTAATAATCCTTCATCTCTCAATCGTTTAATAATTTCCTCTGGGGATTCTCCTAAGTCAACAATTTTCGATAATACCTCTACCCAATTAATAATACTGATATAACACCCATTAATCAAGGCATTTTCTACAATTTCTGCTCCTAGTTCATCTCTAAGATAAGCTAAAAAGGCAGAAGCATCTAACACATATTTATTCACTTAAATACTCCTGTCTGCGTTCTTGAATAAGTTCATCTACTAAATTTCTATCAGGTGATTTATTTTTTAATAAACCTCTTAATTTTTTAACTTGATTTTTGAGACTAACTAATTGCAGTGTTCCATTATCTTCCAGAGTTAAGATTAATCTATCTCCAGATTCTAAATTAAGAATTTGTTGGATTTCTTGCGGTAAAGTTAAACGTCCTTCTGGTTCAATATCAAGTATGTATTGTTGAGAAAGTGATGAATTAGCAACTGTCATAACTTTATATTTCCTTGTTTTATACCTATTTCTAGTTTAGCAAAAATTCTAAAAGTTAATCCTGTAGGGTGCGTTAATGAAATGTAACGCAAACAGTGAGTTTTGGAAACACTCACGCCCGAATCACAGTAATTCTATATTGATTTTCTGTCACCACAACTTCAGTTGATAATCTTTCTTCCATTGGTAAGGCATTTTTCCGCCTATCAAAGATAAATAACCAACCAAAATCTAAACCCAAACGCCCTAAATAAGACTCTAATTGTTCGATCCCATCAGCTTGAGGATCGCGTTTTTTATCCCGCCATACTTTTAATTCAATCCCTAAAATTACATCTTTATAACTCAGACATAAATCCATTCTATCACTACCAATTGCATATTCCCTTTCTAAAACTCCCCCACCATTAACCACACGATGTAAAAAAGCCATTAATACTATATGTGGAGCGATTTCATGATAACCAGTGCTACCTAATAATGGTTCGACCTGTTGTCGCCAAAATTTGAGAAATGCTGTTAATAAAGCATCTATATTTAATTCACCCTCTGGGGTTAACCAAGTGGGTGCAATCATGGGTAAAGATGCCATTGGTGTCACAGTTAACACCCTGGGTAACACTTCCCTATAAATGGGATTAGCAATAGTTAAACCTCCATAGGGGTGCATTTTACATAATCCTAAATCAATGACAAATTGAATATCATCATTAGGTATATTCCCTAATTCTAAACCGGCTAACATCGGTTCAATAATGGCTTTAATTCTTGGTTCTCTTAACCTTTCAGCTAAACTATCTAAATGAGTATCTTGACGTGCAATTAATATTTCTTTGGCTGTTAAAATGTGTTCTTTGGTAATAGCAATACTTCTATCTTTTACCATTTTTTCTACAATTTCTTTAGCTAAAGCATTGACTAACCAAGGTTGTCCTTGAGTTAAATCAAACGCTGTTTCTATTGCTTCTGGTGTGAAAATTTGTCCGGTTGCTGCTGTATGTTGTTGATATAATTCAACCACTTCTGCAAGATTAAAATTTCGCATAGTCAGAGAAGCAACTTTAATATTAAAAGGACTAGATGTATTTAATCTATCACTACCACCAGATGCTACTTTATAATCTCGCACATCTCGTAAACCAATTAATCCTACTGAGGTCGGGAAATTTTCTGGACGGTTAGGAAAACCATCTCTTAACTGTCGTAAAACTGATATTAATGTTTGGTCTTGTAAAGAATCAATTTCATCTATAAATAATACTAAAGGTCGGTTTATAGCTTTTGCCCAACCTGTTAAAAAATCATTAATTCTATTGCCTGGTTCTTCCTGTTGCCATTGTTTAACAGGTGGTTGTAATTCTTTGGGTAAGCGGATATTTATTGTATTATACCAAGTTCCTAAAATTGCTAATTCTGCGGCAGTAGGATCATGATTGAATGCACTTCCTACTTCCACTGATACCATGACTGCGGCATAATTTCCAGTATCGGTAAGTTGTTTTGCTAGGGCTAACATTGCGGTGGTTTTCCCTGTTTGTCGTGGTGCGTGAAGGACAAAGTAACTTTCTTGTTTAATTAAATCCTCTAAATCTGGTAATCTGACTGTGGGAGATAGCATATAGTGGATATCGTCTTTACAGGGACCTGCAATATTAAACCAGCGAGTCATAGAATTTTATTATTTAGTGGACATTTTGATTTTAGATGATTTTGGTGGGGTTTGTCATGGCAGGAAGGAAGAGGTGATGCTCGGCAATACTTTGTTATCGAAAAAATCGGGTCTAAAACCTCGCCTTAAGGCGAAAAGTTTTTGGAGCGGGGCATAAATCCCCGTTACAAAAACGGCCTCCTGCCCCCTGCCTCCTGCCTGCTGCCTCCTGCCTCCGTTAAGATCAATTATTGTTATATAAGGGAATAATGCGCTGATTTTACGTTTGCTCATAGGTAGTGATACTAAATCTGGTTATTAAAAGTGGCATTAATAAACCTCTTGCATAATTAATTTTTGACGCTTCAAAAACGGCAAAAACAAGGATTAAATTACATAAAATCTGTAAATAGACCGTTTAATTGATTATTATTCATTCTTAATTCTCCTGACTCCTGACGACCGGCTACTGACTCCTAACCCTAACAACAATTTTTGATTTTTACCAGAGGTCTAATATACAAGACCTTGATTGTTGATAGCTTACTGGTATAATGTTGGAGCGCACTGGTATTGTTAACTTCCATGACCATCGTTACCGAAACCCGATTGAACTGTGGTGACAGAAGATAAGTTGATGATCAAAATTGAAAATCTTAAGCTAATTGCTAAAAATTATGGCCGCTGAAATTATTTGTGTAGGAACGGAATTATTATTAGGGGATATAGTTAATACTAACGCCCAATATTTAGCCCTAGAATTGGCAAAATTAGGCATTCCCCATTATTATCAAACGGTGGTGGGGGATAATGTAGAAAGACTGAAAAAAGTGATCGCTATTGCCCGAGAACGTTCTTCAATTTTAATTTTTACTGGCGGACTCGGACCGACTCCCGACGATTTAACTACAGAAACAATCGCCGATTTTTTCCAAACGCCCCTCAGGGAAGATCAGGAGATTTTAGCAGAAATCGAGGCTAAATTTACGAGCTTAGGGCGAGAAATGCCTCCTAGTAACAGTAAACAGGCTTTAATACCCATGGGAGCCGATTTTTTGCCAAATCCGACGGGAACCGCCCCTGGCATGATCTGGCAACCACAGACTAACGTGACTATTCTCACTTTCCCCGGAGTACCCTCAGAAATGAAGAGAATGTGGGTAGAAACGGCGATTCCTTACCTAGAAAGTCAAGGATGGGGCAAAGAGAGGATTTATAGTCGTTACCTCAAATTTCGCGGTATCGGTGAGTCAGCTTTAGCGGAAAAAGTTGCCCATTTATTTGATCTGACTAATCCCACCGTTGCCCCCTATGCTAGTTTAGGCGAAGTGCGTTTGCGAATTGCGACCAAAACCCCTTCTTTAGAGGCTGCTTTGCAGGTAATTGAACCGGTAGCGACGGAAATTAAGGAAATCGCCGGATTAGATTATTTTGGGGCTGATGATGATACTTTACCTGCGGTGGTGGGGGAACTTTTGCGGCGGCAAAAACAAACTTTGAGTGTGGCAGAATCCTGTACTGGAGGGGGATTAGGGGAAATTATCACCCAAATCGCCGGCAGTTCCGATTATTTTGGGGGTGGGGTTATTTCCTACGATAATCGGGTAAAAGTTGCCCTCTTAGACGTAAATGAAGGGGATTTAAATAATTTCGGGGCTGTCAGTGCCATTATTGCCCAACAGATGGCGCTAGGGGTGCAAAAACGCCTCGCTACGGATTGGGGGATCAGTATCACGGGTATTGCCGGACCAGGAGGAGGCAGTGAGACAAAACCCGTGGGCCTAGTTTATATCGGTTTAGCCAGTCCTGAGGGAAATGTTACCGTATCAGAGCATCGTTTCGGAGAAAATCGAGATCGCTTGACAATTCGCCAGATTAGTGCTTATACCGCCCTTGATCGCCTACGCCGGAATTTATTAACAATATCTTAAAAAAGAATTGCCAAGAATATATACTCAGACTAAAAAGTTATGTTAAGCTTAATATAAATACAAGATATAGATTCCCCCGCTCGTCAGATTTAACAGCCAAACGATGAAAATTAGTTAAAATTCTCTAGAATCAAGCTGTTGCGGGGATCAATCGACGAAAACTCATAGCTAGTATCTCAAAGGAGCCATTTGGTCAATGGACTATTTAGATGAAGTGATAGACAAGTTGAGAGAATGGGCGCGCAAACTGATCGAGAGTGTTTTTGGTCCGGAACCCGAACCCGAACCCGAACTGATCCCGATCCCCGTGCGCGATCACAGTCGATAAAGCCACCGGTAAAACAGAATATTGCGATAATATCAGTGCAAACTTACTATGAGTCTGCACTTGATTTTTAGGTGAAGCCAAGTCTAGCTTAATTTGGTGACGATTTGATTATTTAGTAACAATTCTTGACTGAGTAAATCTTCCACATTAATCCGCAGAAAACACTGATCATCAATCCAGAACTGCACTTTAATGCGATCTTTGCCCCGCAAACCTAAAGGAGCGAGTTGAGCGATCGATCGGGCCCCCTCGCGATCATTTAAGGGTTGGACGCTAGTTTCTCCATTACCGAGGGAACGAGTAATTAATTTATCACCATCAAAATAGACCTCGATCGCCCCCCTTTCTGTGCCCAATTCGCCGATAATTAATTCAATGCTAGGTTGATTGTCCACGGAAGCACCTAGGACTAATTCCAGGGGTTTTTCCATGGGATAGGGTTGTCCAGAGTTAATAATCGGATGCCAAGCGTGGGCATTTTGGCGACGATTCCAGTAACGAATCCCGTAGCTATGATAGAGAAAATCTTTGACTTGATAACCTTGGGCTAATTGTAACGCTCCCAAAGCGATCGCTTCAAAGGGTCGATCCTCTTTAATTTTACTACTATCAAAATACTGTCGCACCCAATCTTTTACCGCCGGAATTTGGACGGTTCCCCCGACTAATAACACCGCATCGATATCGCTAACTTCAACTCCATTGCGTCTTCCCTGTTGCAAAACTCCCGTCATTAAATCATCTAATTGATGAAAAAAGTTTTGTTGTTGGAGAATATCAGTCAATTGTTCTCGATCCAAGCTTAACTCGTAACTCTCGAAATTTTCCTCATCAAAATATACCTCCTCGGCGGTTAATTGGGAAGAAAGTTTAATTTTTAATCTTTCTGCTAGACGAGTAGTCAGGGAAGTTTTCGCTAAAGATTGCTTTTGGGCAAAATAATCGACGATCCAATCATCGATATCTGACCCCCCTAAATTTGTCCCCGCCTTGGCTAAAACTCTCGCTAGTTTAGTTTTTTGGGCAGAATTATTGCCTAAAAGTTTTTCTCCCCACTTGAGAATAAAACCTTGATTTTTTTGAGGATTATCTAAATCTAATTGTACCAAAGAAAGATCGAGAGTGCCACCGCCAAAATCTACCACTAAAATCACTTGATCCCCAGTGGTTCCATAACCCAAAGCGGCGGCCGTGGGTTCATCAATTAGTCGAATTTGTTCGATTTCCCACCCCTGACAAACATTGCTTAACCAATTGCGGTAACTTTCAAAACTATCGACGGGGACGGTTAAAACTAGAGATTGGGGGGTTTCCGGGGCGGTGTATTTTAATTGGTCGATGATGCTATCGAGAAACCATTGGCCAACCCCCTCGAAACTGAGGACAGTTTCCTCTAATTCAGGTAAAAATCCTTGAATTTTTGCGCCGATACCTCGTTTAAAGCGACGAAAAAAACGCGGGTCTCGATCGATATCTAAACCCCGATCGCGCACTGCTTGACCAGCAATTACTTGCAGAGGATTGGCTGATTTAACATAGAGTAAACTGGGAATTAGGGGGGGATTGTCGGCTATTTGTTGGGATAACTCCGATAATTTGACGGTTTCGGCCCTATTTGTCGCCCCATTCCAACGAGTAATGACGGTATTACTGGTTCCGAAATCAATAGCGTAGAACACGATCGATGGTTTTTAGGTAAATTTAGTTAATTATTCGCTATTATAACCTGTTATTTATTGAACCCGCCCGCTCGAGGTGGAAGCTTCCCCAAAAAATAGGGAATTTGGTCAGCGCAAGCTAAAGAAGTCTGAGCAAAAACTTGACAAATAATCTTTAATAGTATATATGAGTTCCACCTGATCAAAGGATTATGTTAGCAGTTACTACCTCACCCGAAACCCTCTCCTTAGAAATTCCTAGCGCGATCGCTCTCTCTATCACCCTTGAACAGTTTGAAGCCCTTGCTATGGTCAACCGTGACTTAAAATTAGAACGTACAGCCCAAGGAGAATTAATCGTGAATCCCCCTACAGGTGGCGAATCAGGACAGCGTAATTTTAGCTTAACGACTCAACTGGGTCGCTGGTGCGAAGAAAATGAAGCTTTAGGAGTCGGGTTTGACTCTTCCACTGGATTTAGACTGCCAAATGGGGCGATTCGTTCTCCCGATCTATCTTGGGTGAGTCGAGAACGCTGGGAATCTTTAACCCCTAAGCAGAAAAAAGGATTTATTCCCCTCTGTCCCGATTTTGTGGTCGAATTGCGGTCTGAATCGGATAGTCTTGACAAATTACAGAAAAAACTGCTCGAATATAGGGAAAATGGGGCAAGGTTAGGCTGGTTAATCGATCCCCAGAATCGGCAAGTTGAAATTTATCGTCAAGCAAGGGAAGTAGATATCTTAGAAAATCCCACTGATTTGTCGGGTGAAGATGTTTTACCCAATTTTAGCTTAAATTTAAAGCTCTGATGTTTTCAGGAGTAATCCTGCGATATTAGACTTCTGGCAGAAGTCAGGCAAGAGGCAACAGGCAAGAGGCAACAGTGGTAAGAATCGCCGATTGCTCTATTATATTTCTAGGTCATCATCAAATGAGCATCGAAAAGTCTTTAGTCTCGTCAGGTAAAAGTCTTTATCAAGAAGATTTCTACGGATGGTTACAAGAAACCGCTAATTTACTCAAAGAACATCGTTTTGAAAAATTAGACTTAGAAAATTTAATCGAAGAAATTGAAACGATGGGCAGGAGTGAAAAACGAGAACTAGAAAGTCGCTTAACCATCATTGCCGAACATTTGCTTAAATTGACTTACTGGCTAACTGAAAAGGAAGCAAATGCTCAAGGGTGGCGCAGCACAATTGTTGAACAACGCCGACAAGTTCAACGCTTATTAAGAGAGAGTCCAAGTCTGAGAAGATTGATTCCTGAAATCTGGATAGATTGTTATCAAGCGGCCAGAGAAGATACTTTCAGAAAATATCAACTTGCTGCTGATTTATTCCCGATTGAATCTCCCTTCACCCTTGCAGAAATCCTTGATTATGACTATCTTCCTTAAAAATGAATTCGGTATTTTATCGATGAAGACAATGCCCAACAAAGCAAAGCGTTAAACGGCAATCACTACCTCTGATTTACCAAATCAAAGTAAGATTTAAACTAAATTCTGGCAGCATATTTTCCCCCGATAAACTCTCTGGATTAGTTAAAATTTCTACTGCCTGTCCTTGACGATAAATTTCTACTTCTCTAGTTTTTCTATTGATTAACCAACCTAAACGAGTCCCATTATCTAAATATTCCTGCATTTTTTTCCTAGCGGTTTCTAGGCTATCACTAGGAGACATTAATTCAATGACAAAATCGGGAGATAGAGGTAAAAACCTTTCCTTTTGTTGTGGGGTTAAAGCTTGCCATTTTTCTAAAGGTATCCAAGCAGCATCGGGAGAGCGATCAGCCCCATTCGGTAGTTTAAATCCTGTGGAAGAATCAAAAACTACACCTAATTTATGTAGGTTATTCCATAACCATAATTGGGCAGTGATTCCAGCGTTAGAATTGCCCGTTTTTCCTCCCGTCGGTGGCATAATAATTAAATCTCCTTTTGGGTTGCGTTCCAAGCGCAAATCTCGGTTATCCTGACAAAGTTGAAAAAACTGTTCATCGCTGAGTTGCCAAGATTCAAATTTAATTTCTACTACTGTCATCATGTTTAGATTCTCTTTTATAGGATTATATAATTACCAAATACTATCAAGTTCTAAGACAAATTGAGATAAAATATTTTCCCCCGATAAACTCTCTGGATTAGTTAAAATTTCTACTGCCTGTCCTTGACGATAAATTTCCACTTCTCTAGTTTTTCTATTGATTAACCAACCTAAACGAGTCCCATTATCTAAATATTCCTGCATTTTTTTCCTAGCGGTTTCTAGGCTATCACTAGGAGACATTAATTCAATGACAAAATCGGGAGATAGAGGTAAAAACCTTTCCTTTTGTTGTGGGGTTAAAGCTTGCCATTTTTCTAAAGGTATCCAAGCAGCATCGGGAGAGCGATCGGCCCCATTCGGTAGTTTAAACCCCGTGGAGGAATCAAAAACTACACCTAATTTATGTAGGTTATTCCATAACCATAATTGGGCAGTGATTCCAGCGTTAGAATTACCAGTTTCTCCTCCGGTTGGTGGCATAATAATTAAATCTCCTTTTGCGTTGCGTTCCAAACGTAAATCTCGGTTATCCTGACAAAGTTGAAAAAACTGTTCATCGCTAAGTTGCCAAGATTCAAATTTAATTTCTACTACTGTCATCATGTTTAGATTCTCTTTTATAGGATTATATAATTACCAAATACTATCAAGTTCTAAGACAAATTGAGATAAAATATTTTCCCCCGATAAACTTTCTGGATTAGTTAAAATTTCTACTGCCTGTCCTTGACGATAAATTTCTACTTCTCTAGTTTTTCTGTTGATTAACCAACCTAAACGAGTTCCATTATCTAAATATTCCTGCATTTTTTTCCTAGCAGTTTCTATGTTGTCATTAGGAGACATTAATTCAATGACAAAATCGGGAGATAGAGGTAAAAATCTTTCCTTTTGTTGCGGGGTTAAAGCTTGCCATTTTTCTAAAGGTATCCAAGCAGCATCGGGAGAGCGATCGGCCCCATTAGGTAGTTTAAATCCTCCAGAAGAATCAAAAACTACACCTAATTTATTTAGGTTATTCCATAACCATAATTGGGCAGTGATTCCAGCGTTAGAATTACTGGTTTCTCCTCCAGTCGGTGGCATAATAATTAAATCTCCTTTTGGGTTGCGTTCCAAGCGCAAATCTCGGTTATCCTGACAAAGTTGAAAGAACTGTTCATCGCTGAGTTGAAACGAGTTAAATTTAACTTCTACTGTCATTATTATCCCTAGCCTACTCTCGTCTAAAATTCATGGTAACACCCTAGGGCAAGAGATGTTCCTGGATGAAATTAGTGTAAACATCTCCAGCTAAAAAGGCGGGAGTTTCCAATATTTTACGATGGAAATCAATAGTCGTCGGTACTCCCGTGATCGCACATTCCCGCAGGGCGCGTTTCATGCGTTTAATCGCAGTTTCGCGATTTTCTCCCCAGACAATTAATTTCCCAATTAGGGAATCGTAATAGGGGGGGATTTCGTAATCGGTGTAAACGTGGGAATCCATGCGGACACCGGGACCGCCGGGGGGCAGATAACCGCTAATTTTGCCGGGGTGAGGGCGAAAATTGTGATCGGGATCCTCGGCATTAATGCGACACTCGATCGAATGCCCTCTAAATATCACCTGATCTTGCTTAATTTGCAGTTTTTCGCCCTGTGCCACCAGAATTTGTTCTCGGATCAGGTCTATCCCCGTGATCATCTCCGTGACGGGGTGTTCCACCTGAATACGGGTGTTCATTTCCATGAAGTAAAAATTGCCCTGTTTATCGACTAAAAATTCCACAGTTCCCACCCCGACGTAATTAATCGATTTAGCGGCTTTAACGGCGGCATTACCCATTTTTGAGCGTAAATGGGGGGTTAAGAAGGGGCTGGGTGCCTCTTCTAGCAGTTTTTGGTGTCGTCGCTGAATCGAACAGTCTCTTTCTCCTAAATGGATCACGTTACCGTGACTATCGGCCAAAATCTGAAACTCGATATGTCGGGGACATTCGATAAATTTTTCTAGATATACTCCTGAATTGCCAAAAGCCGCTTCTGCTTCCCCTTGGGCGGCTTTTAACATATTACCTAGTTCATCTGCACTCTTGACAAGACGCATCCCACGCCCTCCACCGCCGGCGGTGGCTTTGATCAGGACAGGATAACCGATGTCATCAGCGATACGTTTTGCTTCCGCTTCTGAGGTAATTAAACCACCACTGCCGGGGATAGTGGGAACTCCCGCTTTTTGCATGGTTTTTTTAGCGGTAGATTTATCCCCCATAGCCAGAATAGCACTGGGAGACGGACCGATAAAAGTTAACTGATGATCGGCACAAATTTCGGCAAAGCGGGCGTTTTCTGCCAAAAAACCGTAACCGGGATGGATGGCCGTGGCGTTGCGTGTTAGGGCAGCCGAGATGATATTAGGGATATTTAGGTAACTTTTGCTACTTGGGGGCGGACCAATACAAACACTCTCATCGGCCAGTTGAACGTGAAGGGCATGGCGATCGATGGTAGAGTGGACGGCAACGGTTCTAATGCCCAATTCTTCGCAACTATGAAGGATTCTTAAGGCGATTTCCCCGCGATTGGCGATTAATATCTTGGCAAACTGCATTGGACGACCACGAGATCAGGCTGGTGTGATAGGCGACTATTTAGTAGAATATCTGGTTTTGTTACCTTGGGGAAATCGGGCTGGCTGTTGGGAAGTGGGGAAGTGGGGAATTGGGGAATTGGGGAAGTGGGGAAGTGGGGAATTGGGGAATTGGGGAATTGGGGAATTGGGGAAGTGGGGAATTGGGGAAGTGGGGTGTGGGGTGTGGGGAATTGGGGAATTGGGGAATTGGGGAAGTGGGGAAGTGGGGAATTGGGGAATTGGGGAAGCTGTCTCATCACCCTATCACCCCAAAACCCTATCACCCCAAAACCCTATCACCCTATTTCCTGACTCGTACCTACCGACGGCTAAAATAACTGACTCGGTCTCCCTCCCCGGTCAAGATTGAAAGCGATAAGCTAGAGTGTGAGGAGTGAAAACTTTTTAATCTCGTTTCGCCCCTAGAGGATAATAGCTCGATGTTGCGAATTATCACAGAGCCATGGTCAGCCAGAACGGAACTGAGACGAATTCGGGAACGGTTCGACGATCCGGAAATTCGGGAAAAAGAATCGCTTGTCCGAGAGATTGTCGAGCAGGTGCGACTTTCTGGCGATCGCTCGTTGGTGGATTACACGGAAAAATTCTACCAACAGTCCCTTAATCTACAACAACTAAAGGTGAGTGGCTCGGAACTCGATGCTGCTTATCAACAGGTGTCGCAGGATTTATTAAATGCGATCGCCGTTGCCTGTGAAAAAATGGAGGCTTTTCATCGTCAGCGTCTTCCCAAAGCTTGGGTCCAGTTTCCTGAGGATGGTACGGTTCGGGGGAAACGTTATCAACCGGTTAACAGCGTGGGAATTGTCGTTCCCGATGGGAAACGGGCCTATCTCAGTTTATTGCTCCAACAGGCGATTCCTGCCAAAATAGCGGGGGTTAAACGGATTGTCATGGTATCTCCTGCCGATGAGGATTTACGCATCCATCCGGCGATTTTAGTGGCAGCCCAATCGGTGGGTATTAGTGAGATTTATCGGGTGGCTGGACCACAGGCGATCGCCGCTTTAGCCTACGGCACAAAAACGATCGCTCCCGTGGAGATGATTGCCGGAATAGGTGATTTTTATACTAATTTGGCTAAAAAACTGGTTTCTGACCATGTAAAAATCGATTATCTCTCTATTACTTCTGATTTGGTTATTATTGCCGATAGTCAAGCCAATCCCAAGCAGTTGGCCCTAGATCTATTAGCGCAAGCGGAACAGTATTCCCTGGCGGCAGCGATTTTATTGACGACGGATAAGGCTTTAGCCCTAATAGTACAGGAAGAAGTGCAAAAACAGTTACAGGTACATCCCCAGAGATTGTTAACGGAAAAAGCGATCGCTCATTATGGTTTAATCGTGGTGGTGGAATCATTGGAGAAAGCGATCGAATTATCGAATCTTTTTGCTCCCACCCATTTATCTTTGATGATCGATGAGCCTTGGCAAAAGCTATCTTCTGTGAGACAATCGGGAACTATTCTCCTCGGTTCCACTACTCCAAAAGCGGTGGCTGATTATTTGGGTTGTCCCGTGGGAGTGGAAACTTTTCTCGATTCCGCCACTTTAATCGAATATCCTGCCGATTCTTTCGCCTCCATAGCCCACAATCTGCAAATATTAGCGCAAGCGGAGGGATTTACGACAACGGACGCGGGTATAAAATCCCGAGGTCAGGATAAGACCTAGAGAAACTATCATCTTCTCAAAGCAACTATTGGGTCTAATTTCGCGGCACGATGAGCGGGAACAACACCGAAAATTAGACCGATGGCACTAGAAACTCCTAAAGCGAGAATTATCGCAGGGATTGAGACACTGGTGGTTAAAGCGGCAAAAATTCCCGCTAGATACATTCCTTGAATGCCGACAAAAATCCCGATAATTCCGCCAGTGGTGGCTAAAATCACCGATTCAATGAGAAATTGACCTTTTATATCCCCTTCTTTCGCTCCTAAAGCCTTTCTTAACCCGATTTCTTGGGTTCTTTCCGTGACTGACACGAGCATAATATTCATTACGCCGATTCCCCCGACAAAAAGGGAAATACTGGCGATCGAGGCTAACATTCTAGTTAAACTCTCGTTAGTCTCTTTGGTCATTTCTAGGACTGCGGTTTGGGGGAAAACCTGCACATAATTCTCGTCGCTGACCTGATGACGCATTTGCAGCAGGTTGCTAATCTGAAACTGAGCGGCTTTAATTTGGGCAGAGTTTTTGGCCAAGACAGAAATATGAGTCAGGGGAATGCCATAGATAGCTCTGCGGCCTTGAACCTGATTAGACATGGTAGTTAGGGGAATTAAGGCTCGATCGTCCTGATTAGCCTCAAATAAGGAGCCTTTCGCCTGTAAAATTCCAATGACTTGAAAACTAAGATTGCCGATGCGAAGATTTTCGCCCACGGGATTGCGATTACCAAAGAGATTTTTGGCTAATTCCGATCCCAAGACAATCACTCGATTATCCCGTTTCAGGTCAGATTCCATAATAAATCTACCTTTAGATAGTTGACGGTTACGCACGTTTAGGTACTCGGCTCCCACCCCGATTAGGGGGCTATTACTGGTTCTATTACCGAAGGATAAAATTCTTTTACCGCTCAATTCGGGAGAAATGGCGGCAATGGCGGGAACTTGAGATGCGATCGCTTGAGCATCTTCGTAGGTGAGAGGCCGGGGATTAGGAATTGTCCGCCGGACATTGCGCGAGGAGGTGGAAACAAATAAAACATTCGGTCCGAGAGCTTCAAACTGCTCGAGGGCGACTTTTTGCGCTCCTTCACCCACTCCCACTAGGGCAATGACGGAAGCGTTACCGATAGCAATTCCTAGCATGGTCAGACCACTACGCAGTTTATTGCCCATCAAAGCGGAAAAAGCCATTTTCAGGTTTTCGAGCATTTCCATGGTTAGTTATATTCAGTGATCAGTGAAAAGTAAACAGTGATCAGTAAACAGTAAACAGTAAACAGTAAACAGGGATAAAGATGAAGATAAATAAATAACTAAATAACTAATTAACTTACATCTGATAACTAAATAACTAATTAACTTAAAACTTACATCTGATAACTGATAACTGATAACTGATTAGCGGGTAGAGATTTGGAGCGTTTCCGGTTTGCTTAAATCGCCGGTAATAGTTAAACTGCGCCGATTAGCGTTGAGATGACGGACAATTTTATAGATAGCTTCAACTTGGTCGCTAGCGCCGATTTTGGCCGCTAGAGTGGCTAGGTCAAGAGAAGTTCCCGTTTCCCGAACAACTTGCACGATTTTTCTTTGTAAATCCAGAATAGAAGCGGCGGCTTTTTTCCCTGCTTCTACCCCGGGTTGATGGTAGGCGTTAATGTTAACTAAACTAGCATAGAAACTAACGGCCCGTTCGTAGAGGGCGATCAAGGCCCCTACCTGACGGGGAGTGACCTCTGGGATAGTGATAGTGATAGAGTGACGACTATTTTCGTATAAAGCTTGTCGAGTACCTTGCAGTAATCCTGAGAGGAAATCGCCAGCAGTGGAGCCGGTTTCCACTTCTATCGAATCTCCTTGCCGGTCTTTTAACACTTCAATAAAAGTAGCGAAGAAATTGGGAACACCTTCGCGTAATTGTTGGACGTAGGCGTGTTGGTCCGTGGAACCTTTGTTACCATAGACGGCGATCCCTTGGTACACCGTATTACCATCGAGGTCTTTTTCTTTACCGAGGGACTCCATGACCAATTGTTGCAGATAGCGGCTAAAGAGATAGAGACTGTCTTTGTAGGGCAGAATCACCATATCTTTCTCTCCCTTGCCATTGCCCTCATGATACCAAGCTAGAGCCAGTAGGGCGCTAGGGTTTTTTTTCAGGTTATGGACGCGGGTGGCGATGTCCATTTCTTTGGCCCCGGCTAACATTTCATCAATGTCGATACCCTGCAAAGCGGCCGGGAGAAGACCGACAGCGGATAGTTCTGATGTACGACCACCGACCCAATCCTGCATGGGGAAACGAGTTAGCCAATCTTGGGCGTATTTGTCCAGTTGGCTACCCGGCATGGTGACGGCGACCGCGTGTTGCGGAAAGTCTAAATCCAGTTTTTCGTAAGCGTTGCGGACCTCTAACATTCCGTTTCTCGCTTCGGGAGTGCCGCCGGATTTACTGGTGACGATAACGAGGGTGGTAGCTAAGGGTAAATGGGCTAGGGTGCGATCGATGCCTTTAGGGTCGGTATTATCAATAAAAGCAATCTCTAAGGGGGGAAAATCGGGCGCTAGAGCCGAACCGACGAATTGGGGACCCAAAGCAGACCCCCCGATGCCGACACAGAGGATATGGCTAAATTTTGCCCGATTGGGCGGCTTAATCGCTCCAGAGTGAATTTTCTTGACAAATTCTTTGATCTGTGCTATGGGTTCGGTGATTTCGTCCCGCAATTCCTGGTTAGGAGCGAGTTCAGGAGCGCGCAGCCAGTAGTGGCCGACCATACGCTGTTCGTCGGGATTGGCGATCGCACCCTGTTCTAAAGCTGCCATATCTTGGAAAGCGCGCTCAAATTTTGCTTCTAGACCTTTGAGAAAAGCCTCATCGAAGGGAATCCGACTGACATCGAGATAAAGTTCTAGGTTAGGGTGATAGTATAACCAATCTTGGTAACGTTGCCAGAGTTGCAGATTATCCATAAAAAAAAGCGAAATTTTTGTTTAATTACTCGTTTAGGAGAGATAGCATTCTATCCTCTCCAATCATCATACAGGTAGTTTTAGACTAGAAGTTGACATCCTCGCCGCCGTAAAACGGACGGCGATTCCCAAACCTCACGATTTAGGTTTCTGCTTCTTTCCCTTGCGGGGTTCCGCACCTGCCTTAACAGATTTACTCTGTTCTGGTCTTATGGTCGCTCTACAGACTGACACCGCAAGCCCTGCGGCCAAAATATTTTTACTGGCGTTAATATCTCGGTCATGGT